>NZ_JBEOVY010000073.1:0-26101 GCF_040295745.1 Saccharopolyspora sp. NPDC002686 | reverse complement strand
GCCGACCCTGTGCGGCAAGAACGGCGGCAACATCTACGGCGGCAAGGTGCCGGCGCGCACCTGGTTCGCGGCGATGACCAAGATCCACGAAGGCCTCCCGGTCGCACCGCTGCCCGGCTAGTCGGAACTGAGAAGGGGAACCTCCCGGTCGAGCTTTGACCGGGAGGTTCCCCTTTTTCGCGCCGGATTCGCGTGCTCAGCTGCGCCTCAGAATCGGTTGGCAGAATGCTTCCGTGAGCACCGAGCAAGACTTCGTCGACGTTCGCGGCGTCGTCAGCTTCGTCGCGATCGCCTACCTGCCGGCCTGGCTGCTGACCTTGCCGCTGTGGCTGACCGGCGAAGGGCTGTCGTGGACCTGGGCACCCGTCGTGCTGTTCACCATGATGTTCATGCCCGCGGTGGCCGCGCTGGTGGTGAACAAGTGGATCAGCCCGAAGCCGGAGCTGCTGCGCAGCGTCGGGCTGACCAATCCGGGCGGGATCAAGAAGTGGTGGCCGTACGTCCTGGTCGCGTGGCTGGGGCCGCCGCTGGCGATGCTGCTCGCGCTGCTGGTCGGCGACCTGCTCGGCGTCTACCACGCCGACTGGACCGGTTTCTCCGGTCTGGCCGAGCAGTTCGGGTCGGGCGCGATCGGCGCCGAGCAGCAGACCTCGCCGGGGACGCTGGCGCTGATCCAGCTCGCCCAGGTCTTCGGGCTCGGCTGGTTGCAGGTCTTCTCGGCGCTGGGCGAAGAGCTCGGCTGGCGCGGCTACCTGGTGCAGGCCCTGCTGCCGCTCGGCCAGCCGGGCGCGTTCCTCACCACCGGTGTGCTGTGGGGGCTCTGGCACGCGCCGGTGCTGATCCTCGGGTTCAACTACCCGAACGTGCCGATCGTGGTCGCGTTCATCATGATGCTCTGCTTCTGCGTCCTGGTCGGCACGCTGCTCGGCTGGCTCCGGCTCGCCACCGGAAGCGTCTGGCCGCCGGCGATCGCGCACGGCTTCCTCAACGCCGCAGCCGGTTTGACCATCATCTTCGGCCAGGCGGGCCACCCGGTCGACAACGTGTCGGTCGGGCTGCTCGGCTGGAGCGGCTGGATCGTCCTCGGACTGCTGATCCTGGTGCTGATGCTGTTCGGCAAGCTCCCGGTGACCTTCCCGGAGGAGAAGAAGCCCGGCCTCACCGCCGGCGTCAACCGCCGCAGCCGCCGGTGATCAGGAACGCGTGATCGGGGACCTCCCGGCCGGGGTGAGGTGAAAGCATGGGAGGCATGTTGACGAGTTTGTTGCCCTCCACCCAGCGCGCTCTGCTGCGGCGTCTGGCCGTGGAGCAGCGCGAGAACCGGATCCCGTCGCTGATCGCGGGGTTGGTCCGGGACGGCGAGACGATCTGGGTCGACTCCCGCGGCAAGGTCGGCGGCGGGCCGTCCACGACCGACACCCAGTACCGGATCGGTTCGATCACCAAGACCTTCGTCGCCGTGATGGTGATGCGGCTGCGCGACGAGGGGAAGCTCGACCTGGCCGACAAGCTCGACGAGCACGTGCCGGGCACCGCGATCGGCAACCGCAGCATCGGTTCGCTGCTCTCGCAGTCCAGCGGCCTGACCGCGGAGCCGGCCGGCGAGTGGTGGGAGCGGACTCCGGGCGGCAGCGCGGAAGAACTGCTGAAGAGCATCGACGAATCCGCCGTGCGCCCCACCCCGCACCACGGCTTCCACTACTCCAACGTGGGCTTCGGCGTGCTGGGCGAGCTCGTGGCGCGGCTGCGCGGCGCGCCGTGGCACGAGGTGGTGCAGCGCGAGATCTTGGACCCGCTGGGAATGAAGCGCACCACGACGGCGCCGGTCGCCCCGCACGCCGAGGGACTGGCCGTGCACCCGTGGGCGGACGTCGTGCTGCCCGAACCGGCCGAGGACGCGGGCGCGATGGCCCCGGCGGGCCAGCTGTGGTCGACCTTCGACGACATGGCCCGGTGGGTGCGGTTCGTCGGCGGCGACACCGGCGACGTCCTGCACCCGGCCACGGTCCTGGAGATGCGCTCGCCCGGCTCGGTCGACGACGGGCCGGAGTGGCGCGGCGGCTACGGGCTCGGCCTGCAGCTGATGCGGCACCGCGGGCGGCGGCTGGCCGGGCACACCGGCTCGATGCCCGGGTTCATCGCGAACCTCTGGGCGGACCCGGAGGACGCCACCGGGGTGATCTTCATGGCCAACACGACCGCGGGTGTCGGCGCGCTGTCCACCGACCTGCTCGACCTGCTCGCCGAGCACGAGCCGCGGATCCCGGAGGCCTGGGAGCCCAGCGCGGACGTGGACATGGCGCTGCTCGAGCTGACCGGGCAGTGGTACTGGGGTCCGAGCCCCTACGTGCTGCGGATCCTCCCCGACGGTCTGCTCGACCTCGCGCCGTCGCGGGGCCGGGGCCGGGCGTCGCGGTTCCGCCCCAACGCCGACGGCACCTGGACCGGCCTGGACGGCTACTACTCGGGCGAGCCCCTGCGGATCGGGCGGGACGCGGACGGCGTTCCCACCCACCTCGACCTGAACACCTTCATCTTCACCCGCACCCCGTACGCCCCGGAAGCCCCGGTGCCGGGAGGTGTCGCGGGCTGGCGGCCTGGCCAGTGATCTGAAGCACGGGAACCTCCCCGTCGCCGCAGGTGGGGAGGTTCCCGCGCGGCAAATCGGTGGTGAGCGGCGCACAGGGTTGAGGCATGCTGTTCTGCATGTCCGGAGACCTCCGCATCACCAGCCGCTGGCAGATCCCCGCGGCCGAGCTCTCCGAGCGCTTCTCGCGATCGTCCGGGCCCGGCGGCCAGGGCGTGAACACGACCGACTCCCGCGTCGAGCTGTCCTTCGACCTCGCCGGGTCGGCCTCGGTGCCCGAGCCCCTGCGGGAGCGGGCCGCGGACCGACTTGCGAAGCGGCTCGTCGGTGGTGTGATCACTGTCGTGGCGTCCGAACATCGCGCGCAGCTGGCCAACCGCGAGGCGGCGCGGGAGAGATTGGCCGCGCTGCTGGCCGAGGCGGTGGCCCCGCCGAAGCGCGCCAGGCGCAAGACCAAACCGACCCGGGGCTCCCAGCAGCGCCGCCTGAACAGCAAGAAGCAGCGCTCGCAAGTGAAGCGCCAGCGCCGCCGCGGAGATCCGGGGGATGGCTGAGCCGTCGATGATCAACAGCACAACCAGAGTGGGAGGGCACTGCTGATGCGCACAGCGTGGGTTCTGCCGGGTGGTTCCACCTTCGGCGCGATCCAGGCCGGACTGGTCACCGCGCTCTTCGAGGCCGGGGTGGAACCGGACCTGCTCGTCGGCACTTCGGCCGGTTCGCTCAACGCCGCTTGGCTGGCGGGCGACCCCACGCCGGGCGGCGCCGAGAAGCTGCGCGCGATCTGGACGTCGATGCGGCGGACGGACGTGTTCCCGATCCAGCCGACGCGGATCCTCGCCGGCAAGCTCGGCCTGTCCAACCACGTGATGGGCAACCACGGGCTCGCCCGCTGGCTGCACAACAACCTGCCGTTCCGGCGGCTGGAGGACGCGCGGATCCCGGTGACGGTGACCGCGACCGACATCGACAGCGGCGACGCCGTGTACTTCGAGTCGGGGCCCGCGCTGCCGCCGCTGGTCGCGTCCTGCTCGATCCCGGGGATGTTCCCGCCGGTGAAGATCGGCGACCGCTGGCTCGTCGACGGCGGCCCGGCGGTGTTCATGCCGATCAGCCGCGCCGTCGAGCGCGGTGCGGAGCGGGTCTTCGTGCTGCCGTGCGGCGGGACCGAGCGCTTCGAGTACAACCAGACCAGGCGTGGCATCGGCTCGATCGCGACCTGGCCGGCGCCGCGGGTCCCCCCGCGCTCGGTGGGCGGGGTGAACGGTGCGGCGCTGGGTTCGGCGATGGTGTCGGCCGCGCGGCTGGACATGCAGCTGAACGCGACGCGCTGCGAGCTCTACGTCCTCCCGGCGCCGTCGGTGGTGGGGCTTTCGCCTTACTCCTTCGGGCACGCCAGCGCGCTGATCGACGCGGCGTGGGAGATCGCGCGCCGCTGGTACCCGTCGGCGAAGCCGGTGCCGGAAGGTCCGGTCGACATCGGCGGGAACCCGATCGCGAGCGGCCAGTTCGGCGTTTCCGCGGTCGCCCCGCCGATGCCGTGACGCGGCGCTGAAGCCGGACGTCACACCCCCGCGCCGGAGGATCGGGTCTCGGCCAGCTCGTCGACCGCCAGCCGCTCGGCAGGCGCCGTCGCCGGGCGGGCCAGGCTGATCGCCACGTTCACCGCGACGTTCGCCGCGAGCCCGATCAGACCGGCGTTGATGCCCAGCCACGGGTCGTTCCCGGTGGCGACCAGCACCGACACCACGACCACGCCCACCGCGAGCCCGCCGGCCGCACCGGCGACCGTCATCCGCTTCCACAGCAGGCTGATCAGCACCACCGGCAGCAGCTGCGCCAAACCCTGGTACGACAGCACCGAGAGCTGCACCAGCGTGGTCGGCGAGACGAAGGTGAACAGCAGCGCGACCAGCCCGACCAGGAACGTGACCAGCTGCGAGAGCTGCTTCTGGCGCGGCGCGGTCCTCGGGTGCACGCCCAGCACGGAACGACCCCACATCGTCCCGATCACGAGCATGAACACCGCCATCGGCACGATCGACGAGAGCGCCCCGGCAACACCGACCAGCCCCACCATCCACGCCGGCATGGAGTGCACGACCAGCTCGAACATGGCCAGGTTCGAGTCGGTCAGACCCGGCACCACGAACACCGCGGCCAACCCCAGCAGGATCGGGACGAACAGCAGGACCTGGTAGAACGGCATGATGATGGCGTTGCGCCGCAGCACACCGGGGTTCTTCGCGCCGAGGTAACCGGCGACGGTGGTCGGGAAGATCGTGTAGACCACGCCGTTGAGCAGCCCGGTGGTGGCGAACCACATCATGCCCAGCGACTCCTTGCCCTGACCGGGCAGCACCAGCCACTGCGGGCGCTCCGCGACGAGCCGCTCCAGCATCGGCCCGACCCCGCCGAAGTAGTGCACCGGCACGTAGGCGAACACCGCCAGCAGCGTGATGATCACCAAGCTGTCCTTGAGGATCGACACCCAGGCGCTGCCGCGCAGCCCGGAGAAGATGATGAACGCCTCGGTCACCACGAACGCGATCACGTACCCCGCGCCCAGCCCGATCGTCCCGTAGCTGATCGTCGAGACGACCACGCCCATCCCGGTGATCTGCAGCTGGATGTAGGGCAGCAGGAACGCGGTGGTCAGGATCGCCACCGCCGCCCCGAACCACGGCGAGTCGAACCGGAAAGCCGTGATGTCGGTGATGTTGTGCAGGTTGTTGTGGTGCGCGTAGTGCCACAGGACCGGGCCGACGACGTAGCCGACGGCGAACCCGATCGCCAGGTAGGCCAGCAGGTAGAACACCGGCATCCCGTAGTCGTAGGACCAGCCGGCCGCGCCGAGGTAGCTGAAGCTCGTGTACGTCTCACCGGCCATCAGCACGAAGATCAGCACCACGCCGAGGCTGCGGCCGCCGATCGACCACTCGGCCAGGTTCGCCCGGTCCCGGCCGCGCAGCGAGAGCAGGCCCAGCACGATCGCGCCGAGCATGAAAACACCGAAGATGCAGATGGAAACCGCTGCGTCGGGGCTCATCCCGCATCACCCCGCTCGCGGTCCCGGTCGGCTCGCCACAGCGGATCCCGGCGCGCGGCCAGCCAGATGCAGACCGGCGTGAGCAGGGTCGCCAGCAACGTCCAGAACATGAAGAACGGCAGGCCCAGCACCACGGGCTCGACCCGGTTGTACAGCGGGAGCGCCACCACGTAGAGCAGCACCGGCCCCAACAGCCACCACAGCGATCTGCGTTCCTTCAGCACTGGCCACCCCGCAACGGTGTGAGGAAACAAGAGGACCCTCCCATCAACGACAGGAGGGTCCTCATGGTTGCAGCCGAGATCAAGCGGTGCGGTGGAGCCACCACTTCATCGCGACGGCGCCGAATTCGTCGCTACACGTCGTGAGCAATGAGGCACACCGCACACGCGGCGTCATCTGCCGGAAACACCGGTCGATCTCCCGCGCAACATCGATGACCAACACTCCGACTCGCATGCCCCGGCATGGGAGGGAGCTTTCGATGGTCGTCCAGAGTGTGCGCGGAGCGCCGAAGAACCAGGCGGTGCAGGAGACGCTGGAGGACTACACCCTCCGCTTCGCCCCGCGCAGCTACCGGCGCTGGAAGCCCGCGGTGGTGGGATCGACGGCGCTCGGCGGCATCGCCTACCTCGCCGACTTCTCCATCGGCGCGGGCATCGGCCTGAGCTACGGCACGCTCAACGCACTGGTCGCGATCCTGGTGGCCGCGATCATCATCTTCGTCACCGGCCTCCCGCTGGCCTACTACGGCGCGCGGTACAACATCGACCTCGACCTGATCACCCGCGGTTCCGGGTTCGGCTACTACGGCTCGGTGCTGACCAGCGTGATCTTCGGCAGCTTCACGTTCATCTTCTTCGCCACCGAGGGCGCGATCATGGCGCAGGGCCTCAAGGTCGGCCTCGGCGTGCCGCTGTGGCTCGGCTACCTGATCACCACGCTGATCGTCGTACCCCTGGTCATCTACGGCATGAAGGCGCTCAGCCGCCTGCAGGTCTGGACGACGCCGCTGTGGCTGCTGCTGATGGTGGCGCCGCTCGGATATCTGGTCGTGGTCGACCCGGACTCGGTGTCGTCGTGGCTGGCGTTCGCGGGCGAAGAGGGCGCCGGGCTGAACGCGGCGTCGGTGATGCTCGGCGCCGGGGTGGCGCTGTCGCTGATGGCGCAGATCGGCGAGCAGATCGACTACCTGCGGTTCATGCCGCCGCGAACTGCGGAGAACAAGCGGTCGTGGTGGGCGTCGGTGATCACCGCCGGTCCGGGCTGGGTGTTCTTCGGCGCGATCAAGCAGGCCACCGGCGCGTTCCTGGCCTTCTACATCATGGGTGCGGCCGGTGCCGCGGCGACCGAGCCGGTGCAGCAGTTCATGGGTGTGTACGAGCTGTTCATGCCGGTGTGGCTGGCGATCCCGCTGGCGGTGGTCCTGGTGGTGCTCAGCCAGGTGAAGATCAACGTCACCAACGCGTACTCGGGCTCGTTGACCTGGACGAACTCGTTCACCCGGATCACCCGGCGCTACCCGGGCCGGATCGTGTTCGTGCTGCTCAACCTCACCGTGGCGCTGGTGCTGATGGAGGCGAACATGTTCGCCTTCCTCAATTCGGTGCTCAGCTTCTACGCCAACTGCGCGATCGCCTGGGTCGTCACGGTCGCCGCCGACATCCTGATCAACAAGTACCTGCTCAAGCTGTCGCCACGGGAACCCGAGTTCCGCCGCGGCATGCTCTACCCGGTCAACCCGGTGGGCGTGGTGGCGTTCCTGGCCGCGGCGATCATCTCGATCGCGATGTACTTCGGCGCCCTCGGCCCGGATCTGCAGCCGTACTCGCCGATCGCCGCCGTGGTGATCGCCGCCGTGCTGACGCCGGTCATGGCCATCGTGACTCGCGGGCGCTACTACCTGCGGCGCACCGACGACGGCATCGAAGAACCGAGGTTCGACGCCGACGGCACCCCGGTGGCCACTGTGTACACCTGCCACGTCTGCGAGCAGGACTTCGAACGCCCGGACGTGCTCGCCTCCGGCTCCACCGGCGAGGTCATCTGCTCCCTCTGCCTCACCACAGACCGCACGGGCGAGCACGTCCTCCCCGCGTAGTCGCATGCCTGTGGTGCGTTCTGGGTGAAACGCCCTCCAGGCGCAAGAGGACCCTCCCGTCAACGGCAGGAGGGTCCTCGTGGTTGCAGCCGAGATCAAGCGGTGCGCTGGAGCCACCACTTCATCGCGTACTCGACGAGGGTGATCAGCGCCTGCTTGGTGGAAGCGCGGTCGCGGGCGTCGCAGGGCACGATCGGCACGTCCGGCGGGATCGCGATGGCCTCGCGGACCTCCTCGATGCGGTGGCGCAGCGTGCCGTCGAAGCAGTTCAGGCCGATCACGTAGGGCAGCTGGCGGTCCTCGAAGAAGTCGATGGCCGAGAAGCAGTCCGCCAGCCGCCGGGTGTCCACCAGCACCACGGCACCGATCGCGCCGCGCACCAGGTCGTCCCACATGAACCAGAAGCGCTGCTGACCGGGCGTGCCGAACAGGTAGAGGATCAGGTCGGTGTCGAGGGACAGCCGGCCGAAGTCCATCGCCACCGTGGTGGTGTTCTTGTTCGGGGTCGCCTTCAGGTCGTCGATGCCGCTGCTGGCTTCGGTCATCACGGCCTCGGTGGTCAGCGGCACGATCTCCGACACCGAGCCGACGAACGTCGTCTTGCCGACGCCGAAGCCGCCTGCGACGACGATCTTCGCCGAGGTCGCGGTTGCGGGCCTGGTGGAGGAGGGGTGACCAGGTCGGGAACGCGTTTCGGGGGTCATTTCTGCCAACCTCAGGTGTCGAATGAGCTGGTGTCCTGCGCGCGGGGTGGATGCGCGGGGGAGAGGTCAGAGGCGCCGGAGCCCGCTCAGAACCCTCTCCATCAACATGAAGTGAGATGTGCTGCCGGATTCGCTGACCGTTCGGTGCACCGTGACCAGGCCCAGATCGGCCATGTCGCCGAGCAGGACCTTCGCCACCCCCAGCGGAACGCCGAGCAGCGCGCCGACCTCGGCCACCGAGCGGGGGTGGCGGCAGATCTCGGCGATCGAGTGGTGCTCGATGCGCTGCAGCCGGTTCGGCTGGCAGAACTCGCTGGTGGAGACCAGGGTTTCCAGCTCCAACCGGTGGTTCGAGCGAGTCCGCCCGCCGGTCCAGGCGTACGGCCGGATGTAGGTGGCCGTGCCGCCGTCCGGGGAGTCACCGTCCTGGACCGGTGCCTGGTCGGGCACCTCCGCATCGGATTCCCGCGGCCAGGGCGGCGGTTCCGGCGCGGTGGGCTGCGCCGGTTCGAGCTGCTCGGGCAGGGGGGGCTGCGCCTGAGCTCGCTGCTCGTCCTGTTCGCGGGCGCGTTTGCGCCTGCGGCCGCGTCGTCCGCTGTCGAGGGTGAAGCGGTTGAAGACGTCGGCGAAGGCGTCCGCCTCGGGTGACCCGTGGTCGTCCCAATGGTGTCGCCCGGATGAGTCCGGACCTGTGCTCATGGAGTCCTCACACCGACTGGCCGGTCATCACCCGACTCGATCCTTGCAGCTGGGAGCGCAGTTCGGGGGTCAGGATCTGTCCGACTCGTTCGACCAGCAACGCCATCTCGTAGGCGATCAGCCCCATGTCGCACTGCGGGGCGGCGAGCACCGTGAGGCACGAGCCGTCGCTGATCGCCATCTGCAGCATGAGGCCGCGTTCCATCTCGACCACGGTTTCGTTGACCGCACCGGCTTCGAAGCACCGCGCGGCTCCTTGCGTCAGGCTGAGCAGCCCGGACGCGACGGCGGCGAGCTGGTCGGCGCGGTCGGTGGGCAGCTTCGCCGACGCCGTCAGCAGCAGGCCGTCCGCCGAGACGACCACGGCGTGCGCCACCCCGGGGACCCGTTCGGTGAAATCGGTGACCAGCCAGCCGAACTGGTTCGGTTGGGAGTTGTTGGTGTTCATGGGCGTTTCCTGTCCTCCTCACTGACGCGGAATGTCACAGCCGTTCGTCGGCCGAACGCTGTGGGTCGCGGAGGCTGTGCTTGCCCTCGCGGACACCGCGTTGGAAGCTGGCCAGTCGGCCGCGCATCAGGTCTGCGTCGCGGCGGGGCTGGGCGTCCTCGGTGACTGTTCCCGGTAGTACCTGGGTTCTGGGGACCCGTCGGGGCAGTCCGGCGGGGGTGTAGTCGGGGGTTTCCGGTGCGGGCGCGGGAGGTCCGGCCGGTTCGGGCGGCTGGTCCTCCTGCCCGTCCTGCCTGCGGTGGTGCCTGCCGCGCTGGATCCCGGCCTGGAAGCTGGCCAGCCGACCGCGCGCGACTTCCGGGTCGCGGGTCGGCCGCGGCCGGTCGTCGCCGGAGGTCTCCGCGCTGCCCGCGAGCAGGTTCGCCAGCGGAACCCGTTGCGGGAGCCCGGCGGAGGTGCGGCCGGCCGGTTCCGCCGAAGCGATCTCCTGCGCGCGCTGCCCCGCTTCGTCGCTGGGGAAGGACCAGACCTGCCCGTTGCGGCTGCCGGGATTCCCCTGCGCGGGCGGGAATTCGCCCGTCGGCTGGGGCTCTTCGCCGGTTTCGGGCCAGGCCGGAGCGGTGTGCTCGGCGGTGGGCGCCGACTGGAACCAGACCGAGGAGAGGTCGTCGAAGATCGGGGCCGGTGCCGCGGTGCCGTTGGTCCGCTGCGCGGGTGGTGCGCTGTCCGGAACGCCGGCACCGTCCGGGACGTGGGGCAGGTCCTGGGTGTTGGACAGGTCGCGCTGCTCCGGGACCGGTGCGTCCTCGGTCGGCGGCCGCAGCAGGTGGTAGCCGTTGCGGACCGGGCTCGCCGCGTCCTGCTCGGCGGCCTCCCAGTCGAAGGCCTCGACGAGGCTGTCCTGGCTGCGGCCGTGGGGGGCGATCCCGTTGGTCCGCGGCTGCGGCATCTGCACCGCGTCCGCCAGGAGTTCGGGCGCGATGGTCACCGCCGCGCGCAGGCCGACGCCGTCGCGGCCCGGGTGCAGCTCGACCTCGATGCCGTGGCGGGCCGCCAGCCGGCCGATCACGAACATGCCCATGCGCCGCGACGTGGACAGCGTGAGCTCGCCGTCGGCGGACAGCCGCTCGTTGGCGGCTTCGCGGTCGGCGTCGCTCATCCCGATGCCCTGGTCGACGATGTCGACGACCAGCGCGCCGTCGCCGCGCCGGTGCCCGGAGACGGTCACCTGGGTGTGCGGCGCGGAGAAGTTGGCCGCGTTGTCCAGGAGTTCGGCGAACAACCGCACCAGGTCGCTGGCCGCGTAGCCGACGACCTTGACGTCGGGCAGCGGCTGCACGATGACCCGCGGGTAGTGCTCGATCTCGGAGACCGCGGCGCGCACCAGGTCGGCCGGGCTGGTCGGCTGGCTGAAGCGGCGCGCCAGGTCGGTGCCGGAGAGCACCATCAGGTTCTCGTTGTTGCGGCGCATCCGGGTGGCCAGGTGGTCCAGCTGGAACAGGGTGGCCAGCTGGTCGGGGTCCTCCTCGTCGCGCTCCAGCTGCTCGAACAGGCGCAGCTGGCGCTCCAGCAGGCCCTGGCTGCGGCGGGAGACGTTGACGAAGGAATCGCTGTAGCTGCGGCGCAGCTCGGCCTGCTCGGTGGCCAGGTTGACCGCCTGGGTGTGCACGTCGTCGAAGGCGCGCGCCACGTCACCGATCTCGTCGGCGGTGTCCACCGGCACCTGCTCGACCGGGGCTTGCGGGGCGTGCCCGGCGCGGATGTCGGCGACGGCGTTGGGCAGCTGGTGGTTCGCGGTGTCCAGCGCGCTGCGCCGCAGCAGGTCCAGGGAGCGCAGCAGGTGCCTGCCGATGAAAACCACGATCAGGCTGGCGATCAGCAGCGCGGTCAGCAGGATCACCGCTTCGAGACCGGCGAGGTTGCTGGCGCTGTCCTGCAGGCCGAACGCGGTGGCGTGCAGTTCCTGGTCCAGGTCCGCGCCCAGACCACCGAGCGCCTCCAGCGCGTTCTGCGACTGGTGGTGCCAGGTGTCGGGCGTGACCAGCGCCGAGGACAGCTGGGCCCGCGCGTTGTTGCGCTCGGCCATCGCCAGCTGGACCGTGGTCTCCCGCGCGGGGAACAGCGGGTCGGCGTAGAGCTGGTCGTAGCGGATGCGGTGGTCCAGGGAGGCCGCGGCGCGGAAGTCCTTGGCGGCCGCGGTGCGCCGGGATTCGCTGGCGTCCAGCCGGGTGAGGGCGTCGTCCTCGAACTTGCCGCGGACCAGCCCGGTGAGCACCAGCGCCTGCTGCAGCTGGACCTCTTCCCGGATCTTGGCGAGCTCGTGCGCGCTGGTCGCGGGGGAGACCAGCTGCGACGACGAGAGCTGGCTGAGCAGGGTGCGGTCCAGCGCGAGCAGGTCGCCGACGACCTCGCTGTAGGCCTGGATCGCGCTGTCGGGGGTGATCTGGCTGCGCAGCACGCGGTTGCGGGTCGGGGCGAGTTCGGCGATCTGCCGCCCCGTTTCCTGCTGGGCGAACCGCGCCGCGTCGCTGTCGGGGGCGGCCCCCAGCGCGCGGCGGGCCGCGTCAAGGGACCGGTCCGTGGCGGTCATCCGCTCCCGGACCTGCTGTTCGGAGGTCTGCCCGCGCACCAGGAACTCGGTGGCATCGCTGCGTTCCCACTGCAGGTCCTCGACCGCCTTGCGCACCGCGCTGCCCGCGGTGACGACCCGGTCCATCGCTTCGTACTCGTCGGCCTTGGCGATCTGGCCGCGAATCTGAAGCACCCCCAGCACGAGCGCGAAGATCACCGGTACGAGCACGACGGCCCCGATCTTGATCGGGAGCTTCCAGTCGCGCCACTCGGTGATCCGTGCGGCGAGTCTCGTGGTGGCGCGCGGCCACGTGGACGCCCTTGACACGTGCGTGGGCGTGTCCTCGAGTCCGCTGCTCACGACGCAGTCCTTTCCCGCGCCGTCGGACGTTTCGTCGGCCGACTGCGCGTTCGTGTGGTGGGCAGGCTGCGCCGGTCGGTGGGGGTGTGCGGCGGGGTCACGATGGCTGGCGGCGCTGCCTGCGTTCGGGGTTTTTCGCGGGTGGCCGGTGCGGTCTTCGACTTCGGCGTCCGCGCGGCCTGCGATGTTTCGGGGGATCGCGGCCGGTGTCGGGCGTGGTGCGCCGTTCGTCGGTGGCAGAACACTATCTCATTCGGACGATCTTCCTCTGCATCTGAATTTGGCGCGCTGACCTGCGGATATTCCCATTTTAAGATCATCAGGACCGGGGTGGGGACGATCGTGAACACTGATCGTGTTCACTTCCGAGGCGTGCTCAAGTGCTTTAGTCACCCGATAGGTAGACATTGCCTCCGCGTTCCGGAGTGGCTCCTCGTCGACGCGCCAACTTTCCGCTATGAGCGCCGAAAGGCGTCGTTATCCTGCTGAAATAATGGCTGGCAGAAGGAATTTCCGGGGTGGATCAGTCGGATTCGGGTCCTTCTGGGGGAGTTTTCGGCGGTTCCTCGGGCACATTCCGTGATCGACAGATTCATCAATGTGTGTGCTGTGTCGTTCAGGGGGTCTGCGGTCGCTCGTTCGCTGATTAGACTTCCGGCCCGGTTGGCATCGCGGGCAGCAGTGCGGTCGCCGCGCCCCGGTTCGCGGACTTCGCGAATTCCGAGGTGCGGTCGGTGAACGTGGGGGGACTTCGAAACGTCGGTGGGAATCCGCACGTCGGTTGACATCCACGCGCGCGCAGATCTGCTTTGGAAGGACGAATGCCCAACGCAACCCAACGGCCGCCCGCCCCGCCGGCGGCCACCTTCGGCCAGATAGACAAGTCCGCCCCCGCACCCCAGCGCCCCGGGCCCCCCGACTACGTCGAGATCGCGCAGCGCCAGGACTTCCAGGAGCTGCGGTCCAGCCTGCACCGCTTCGTCTTCCCGATGAGCGCTGCGTTCCTCCTCTGGTACGTCGGCTACGTCGTGATGGCCGCCTACCTGCCGGAGTTCATGGCGATCCGCCTGGTCGGCGAGATCAACGTCGGACTGGTGCTGGGCATCGGCCAGTTCGCCACCACGATCCTGATCACCGCCCTGTACCTGCGCTACACGGCGCGCCACGTCGACCCGCGGATCCGCCAGCTGCACCTGGACGTCACCGGGGAGGAACCGCGATGACCGGCGCCAACCCGGTGCTCAACATGAGCATCTTCGGGGTGTTCGTGCTGCTCACGCTGTACCTGGTGTACCGGGTGAGCAGCAGCGGGACCACCTCCGACTACTTCGCCGCCGGTGGCGGTTTCACCGGCGCGCAGAACGGCATCGCGCTGTCCGGCGACTACTTGTCGGCGGCGTCGTTCCTCGGCATCGCCGGTGCCATCGCGGTCTACGGCTACGACGGCTTCCTGTACTCGATCGGCTTCCTGGTCGGCTGGCTGGTGAACCTGCTGCTGGTCGCCGAGCTCCTGCGCAACACCGGCCGCTTCACGATGGGCGACGTGCTCAGCTTCCGGATGCAGCAGCGTCCGGTGCGCGCCGCCGCGGCGGTGTCCACGCTGGTCATCTCGTTCGTCTACATGATCGCCCAGATGGCCGGCGCGGGAAGCCTCGTCGCGCTGCTGCTGGACGTGCACAGCGCCGGCGGCCAAGCGCTGGTGATCGCCGCCGTCGGCCTGGTGATGATGGTGTACGTGCTGGTCGGCGGCATGAAGGGCACCACGTGGGTGCAGATCATCAAGGCGGGCATGCTGTTCCTGTGCGCCTCGATGCTGACCCTGTTCCTGCTGGGCAAGTTCGGCTTCAGCATGACCTCGCTGATGCAGCACGCCGCTGAGCGGAACCCGTTGGGCGACAAGATCTTCGCGCCGGGTGCGAAGTACGGCGGGAGCGGGATGTCCAAGTTGGACTTCGTGTCGCTGTCGCTGGCGCTGGTCCTCGGCACCGCTGGTCTGCCGCACGTGCTGATGCGCTTCTACACGGTGCCGAACGCGGTGCAGGCGCGCCGCTCGGTGGTGTGGGCGACGGTGACGATGGCCGGTTTCTACCTGTGCACGCTGGTGATCGGCTTCGGCGCGGGCGCGGTCAACGGCACCGAAGCGATCCTCGCGGCCCCCGGCGGCGAGAACTCCGCCGCGCCGCTGCTGGCCTTCCGCGTCGGCGGCACGGTGCTGCTCGGGATCGTCGCGGCGGTCGCGTTCGCCACCATCCTCGCGGTGGTGGCGGGGTTGACGCTGACGGCTTCCGCGTCGTTCGCCCACGACGTGTACGCCAACATGATCCGCCGCGGCGAGGCCAAGTCCGACGACGTGGTGAAGGTGGCCCGGTTGACCGCGCTGGTGATCGGCGGTGCGTCGATCATCGGCGGAATCCTGGTCAACGGCCAGAACATCGCGTTCCTGGTGGGCCTGGCGTTCGCCTTCGCGGCCTCGGCGAACCTCTCGACGCTGCTGCTCTCGCTGTTCTGGAAGCGCTTCAACACACGCGGCACGCTGTGGGGCATCTACGGCGGCCTGTCGTCCTGCCTGGTGCTGGTGATCTTCTCGCCGGTGGTCTCGGGCGCCCCGGGTTCGATCCTGCCGCACGCGGACTTCGCCTGGTTCCCGCTGAGCAACCCGGGCATCGTGTCGATCCCGATCTCGTTCCTCTGCGGGGTGGTCGGGACCCTGCTCGGCGGTCCGCCGAACAACCCCCGCCGGACCGCGGAGATGGAGGTCCGCTCCCTCACCGGGATCGGTTCGACCTGAACGCGGTGACCTGAGCGATCGCGGGCCCCGGGGGAACTCCTCCGGGGCCCGCGCCCGTCAGTCCGAAGTGCTCGATTCGGCTGCGTTGAGCGAGGTTTCGAGCTTGGCGAGGACCCCCGCGAGGTAGGTGTGGTCCTCGTCGGCGAGCGCGGCGATCAGATCGGCTTCGTGCTCGAGCAGTTCCCGCACCGTGGACTCGATGAGCTGGTGCCCGGCGTCGGTCAACCGGACCGCGACCGCGCGGCGCGATGCCGTCGACGGCGACCGCTCGACGAGCCCGGCCTGTTCGGCGCGCGTGATGCGCTGCGAGATGGCCCCGGCGGTGACCAGCGTCCGGCGGGTGATCTCGCGGGTGGTCAGCTCGTAGGGCGGTCCGGCGCGGCGGATCACGCTGAGCAGGTCGAGCGTCGACGGGTCGATGTCGAGCCGGGCCAGGGTGCGCCGCCGCTCGTCGGCGAGGAGCTTCGCGATGCGCCAGATCGGCGTGATGACCTCGATGGACTCGGTGCGCACCCCGGGCAGCTCGCGCCGCCAGGCCGCGGCGATGTCGGCCGACGGCCAGGTGGTGGCCTGTCCGATCGGGTAGCTCTCGGCATTGGACATCGGGCGCCTCCCAGCGTTACGTTTAGCACTAAACGTATCAGCGATGGGGAGTCAGCAGTGAATCGAATCGTGCTCGTCACCGGCGGTAGCAGCGGCATCGGCAAGGCGGTAGCGGGCCGTTTCCGCGCCGACGGTGACACCGTGATCATCACCGGCCGCGGCGCCGAGCGGCTGAAGACGGCGGCCGCCGAGATCGACGCCCAGCCGATCCCGTGCGACGCGTCGGACCCGCAGCAGGTCGCGGAACTGGCGGCGGAGCTCACCGACGGCCTCGACGTGCTGGTCAACATGGCGGGCGGCAACACCGACCTGCAGCGCGACGAGCCGGCGAACCTGGCGCAGGTCGCGGAGGCCTGGCGCGCGAACCTGGACGCCAACCTGCTCGGCGCGGTGCTCACCACCACCGCCGTGCTCGACAAGATGCGCCCCGGCGGCACCATCGTCAACGTCGGCTCGATCGGCGCCGAATACGCCTCGAGCTCCTACGGCGCGGCGAAAGCGGCAGTCGCGGCCTGGAACGCGGGCCTGTCCGCGCAGGTCGGCCCGAAGGGCCTGACGGCCAACCTGATCGCACCGGGCTACATCGAGGAAACGGAGTTCTTCCACGGCCAGCTCAGCGAACAGCGCCGAACCGCCCTGATCGACGCAACCCACAACGGTCGCCCGGGCCGCCCGAACGACATCGCCGACCTCGCCCACTTCCTGGCCTCCGAAGGAGCCCGCCACCTCACCGGCCAAACCCTCCACGTGAACGGAGGCGCGTACACCACGCGCTGACCGAGATCTTCTCGGCGCGCAAAAAGATCCGCCCCTGGCGGCGGTTGCCGAACCAGGGGCGGATCTCGTCCAGTGCGCCCTCGGCAGGACTCGAACCTGCGACACCTGCCTCCGGAGGGCAGTGCTGGGTACTCGTGTTTCTGCAGTTCAGGGCTGGTTCTGGGGCCTCGGACCTGATCCGTTGTACGTGGATTGTCCATAGCGTGGCAGAAAAGCGGGCCGCGCCGCCTCGGGTGTGACGGCCGGCCCGCGTGGCTGGCTCGGACTTCCCCTCCGGGCCAACGCGGAGATCTTAGAACGTACGTTCTATTGATCGCCAATCGAGAGCCCGTAGTGGAGCTGGCGGGGCAGAGGTGGACACCAGGAGGCGCCATGAGCGCGTCTGTGGAGATCTGAGGGCGCAAAATCCGGCCGTCTGAGCGGGCTGAGTCCGCCGTAGAAGCACGTCAAGTCTCAACTCGACTGATCCACCGGTCTTGGAAAGCGGGGACGTCCAGGGCCCGTACATCGATCAGTCGGCGGCTTCGCGGCCGACTGGCCAGTGGGAAACTTCGTAGGAGCATCGAGAGGAGCCAAGTTGATGGTCGACACGCGCGGGAAAGAGCTCGTGAAATGGGCGTTCGACACCTCCGAGCGGAAGCTCGCCGATGCCCTTCCTCGTCGATGGGCTCATGTGCAAGGTGTCGCTCGGCGAGCTCGCGAGCTTGCCCCGGTTGCAGGTAGCGAGGCTGACCTGCTTGAAGCAGCTGCCGTGCTTCACGATGTCGGTTATGCGCCGGATATCGCGCACACGGGCTTTCACCCACTGGACGGTGCGCGGTTCCTACAGGAGCTCGGCGCTCAGGATCGCCTGGTGCACTTGGTTGCGCATCACTCGTACGCCGCGCTCGAGGCAGAGCTCCGTGGTCTTTCGGGTGAATTGGCCGAGTATGACGACGAGGGAGGAGCTCTTCGGGATGCACTCTGGCGCTGCGATCTGACAACGACCCCGGATGGCGACCCTATCTCAGCCCGTGACCGAATCGCCGAGATTAAGCAGCGGTACGGCTCTGGCCACTTGGTGACGGAATTCATCACCAAAGCAGCGCCGGAATTGCTTGCCGCAGTCGACCGAACGAAAGAGCGCCTTGTGGCTGCAACGGCGGTCAGCTGAGGTGGGGAACTGTTCGCCCTTCGAGGGCGTGCTGAATTCTTAGACGCATAGACGGGTGGATATCAAGCCGGTCAATCTTGGCCGGTTCGACCCAATGAACCTGTCGTGACTCCGAACTGGTCCGCGGCTCTCCTCCGATCCTCTTGGCGTGGAAGACGATAGAGAATTCTTGGCGCACCTCTCCATCGTCGTATGCGATGACATGCCGGGGGTCGGAGTAGATGCCGACAATTCCTGTTACTTCGACATCGATTCCAGTTTCTTCCCGTACTTCACGAATGACGGATTCACGTGTCGTCTCCCCGATTTCCTGCGCTCCGCCGGGAACCGCCCACAGTCCGTTGTCTGTGCGCTCGATCATCAGCACCCGGTCGAGCTCGTCTCGAACGATCGCAGCGGTTGCTACAACGAGGCTGTTTGCCCTGGGTGCCTGCGGGTCGTCGTAGTAATCCGTCTTCGGCATACCTCCTCCTTACCACGTGTGCGGGCGGGCGTCGTCCCATACAGCATCGAAGCTGTCCGCGTACGTCGAGAAGAGGGCCCCGGCGGAGAGCCTGCGAAGATGCATCGCCGGGGCGTGCGAGGCAATCTTCCCGTACACGTGAGGATTGATGACCATTTCGTCGTCGAATCGATAGATCGAGTTGTATAGGACTGTCCCGTGCGTGCGCACGTCAACGTTTGGCACGTTCGCTAACGGTGCAAAGTGAGCGAGGGCGTGATCGATTTTTGCCGAGATGGTATGGCGTCCGATCCGCTCGTCAAGACTTCGTTGAATTACGGCATCGCTGTCTCTGTCGCCGAACAGAAGGCGGACTTGGGCCCCGTTGGCGGCCTTGCTTTTCAGTGTCGAAATAAGTGCGGGCTTCTCGGTCATGAACATTCCGACATAGACGAGTATGTCGACTCGGTTAGTCGCCCGATCCAGTAGGCGATCCCATAGCTCGCCGGGGACAGCGCTGCGATGCGGAAAGAACTCGACAAGTTCCGACCCGCTCGTTTCGACAGCCTTCTTTTGTGGAGCCGCGTCCGGCCAGAGGTATTGTTCGCTTTCCTGGACTCTCGCTGCGATCTTGTAGCGGTACTTTGGATAGGGTGTCCGGGATCGGCTGATCCAGCGCTCGACCGTTTTCGGGTCAACCCCGAGGTCATCAGCAAGGGCTTCGGGGTCGATGCCCTTGCTGAGTAACGCATCGCGCAGGCGTTCGTTCGTCACGCCTCACCATCCTGGGGCGCCTAGGGACGATCAAGGACGTCTCAGGCTAACAAGGACGTCCCCAGACGTCCCGTCATGCGGTGAAGTTGTCCCTCGTTTGGCCGCCATATTGATGGCACTCCAGAGCGGAGAACAGCCAAAACGAGGAGGTAGCGGTCATGGCGAAGACACAGTTTCCGATGATGCCGAAGGCCGGCGGCGGCGTGCTTGGAAAGTTGGTCGGCATCGTGGTGGTTTTGGCGGTGCTGACACTGGTGCTGAAGCAGCCCGCCGAAGCCGCGGCGATCGCAAAGGGGATCGCCGCGGGCCTCGGTGGCGCGGTCGAAGGTGCGGCCACGTTCCTCAAGGGCGTTCTCGGCTGATGAAGCACGAGTGGCTACCGCGCCGGTCCTTCCCGGGATTCCAGCTCGTCGACGCGGGATCGGAGTTCGGCTACTTCGCCACGAAGCTGTTCGACTTCGTTGCGAAGCGGGTCAGCGACAACGTCGTCCGCGGCAGAACTTTCAAGGATCTGAGCGAGGTGGTTTCGAGGCCAGCCCAGCCCTTCCGAGATTGCTCCCAGCAGCCACGGGGCGTGCCGACGAGGCGGGTAGGTCTCCGGGTGCTGAAGCTTTCGCAGGGTGGCCGCAGCCACGCCCGTCCTCTCGGCGAGCTCCTTCTGCTGCATGTCGAGTTCCGCCAAACGGGTGTTAATCGCGGCGGCCACAGCGGACCAGTTTTTCTCCACTAACCCTCCCAGAACGGCGCTCTAAGCAGCGCCAATGCTATCGCCACAAGACGGCGATCGACAGCAGTACACCCCAGCTGATTCCCCCGCAGCCGACCCTGAGCGCTTCCGTAGCGCCAAATCTGGCGCTACTGTTGGCGTCATCCCGCACGAAGGAGAGAACGAATGAACCACCTGCAGTCCGAGCTGATGCCGGAGTCGGAGATGAGCGCCCTGGACCTGCTGAGCCAGGCCCTGCAGGAGGCCGTGGACGCCCACGCCACCGGCGTGCTCGGTGGCCCGGGCCTCGACGAGGTGCAGCTCAAGCGCGCGGAGCGGCGAGCCCGCACCGCGGACATCAACCGGCAGCTCAAGACCCGCGTTCCGAGCAAGGAGGCGATCGCATGACCACGCAGGAACACCTCAACCGCGGCGACAACCTGTACACGCTGATGACCCACGTGACCGGCGACAACTTCGGCGAGCGCCCGCGCTGCGCCGACGTGGACCCGGACCTGCACTTCCCGGTCTCCGAGGACATGAGCCTCCCGGCCATCCGCGAGCAGATCGAGGCCGCGAAGGCCGTCTGCCACGAGTGCCCGCTGATCGCGGAGTGCCTGGCCAACGCCCTGCACCGCGGCCCCGAGGGCATCTGGGGCGGCACGACCGAGACCGAACGGGCGCAGATCCGGCGCGCGAACGGTCTGACCGGTCCGCGCACCACGGTCGTGCCGCTGTCGGTCGACGAGATCGCCGACGGTGCCGGCCGGGTCATGACCGACCTGGAACGGGTGGCGGGCGTGAAGATGCCGGTGCTGCGGCGCCGGGTGTCGGAGGCCCTACACCGCTCCCGCGCTCGTGGCGACAGCGCCCAGCAGCAGGTCGACACCGCTATGGCCTTCATCCGCCCCGAGATCGAGCGCCTGTCCGAGGCCCACAACGACATCGAGGAGGCGGCGTGAACACGGAGTCCGGAATCTCGCCGAGCTGGTTGGCCGACGGGGCCCTTGAGCTGTTGGGCCGGTTCAACGAGCTGCGGACGCAAGCGACGCGCTTGGCGATGGAGAACGACCTGGATGGCTACTACGACCAGCTCGCCGCGGTGGCGCGACGGGAAGCGGTCCTGTGGCGAGTGCTCACGGTGCACACCACCGACCCGCTCCTCCTGAAGGCCATGGAGGGGGCTTGGGGCGAGCAGGAACAGGACGCCCGGCGCTTCCGTGAGGCGGCGCAGGAATGGCGGGCCCGGGTCAAGGTCAGCCTCGCCGTCGAGGAGGTGGCGGCGTGAGGAACTCGTTGACTTCCCCCAGTTGGTTGGGCGCTGCGGTGCTGGCAGTGATCGACCGGCTGGACGAGCAGCGGTGCGAGCTGCTTCACGAGATCTCCGTTGACGCTGCCGCCGGGTCGGCGGCGCAGATGAAGCAGATGGCAGCGCTGTACGCGCGCCGGGCGCGGTGCTGGCGGGTGCTGGCTACGCATGCCACTGCCCGGCTGGTGTGGAAGCCAGCGATAACGGCTGCGATGAACGACGACCGCCTCGCCCAGGACTACCTGGGTTTTGCGGAGTCCCGGCGCGAGTTCGAGCAGCGCCGGACCGAGCTCCGGGCCGCCCGTTCCGCGGGAGGTGTCAAGTGATGGTGCTGGCTTCTGCGGTGACGTTTGCGGCGGTGCTGCCGTCGCTGTTGGTGGCGCACAACGTGGCGGATCACTGGGTGCAGACGAGCCACCAGGCGATGACCAAGGGTCGTCCGGACTGGGCGGGCCGGTGGGCCTGCGCCAAGCACGTCGCCAGCTACACGCTGGTGACCGCGCTGGCGGTGGGTCTGGTGTGGACGGTGCTGGGGCTGCCGATTTCCCCGGCCGGGTTCGTCCTTGGCCAGCTGGTGTCGGCCGTGACCCACTACTGGGCCGACCGCCGTTTCACCCTCGCGCGGCTGGCTGAACTGCTGGGCAACGGCGGTTTCTACCAGGTGGGCGCCCCACGTACGGGCCGGGACGACAACCCCTCGTTGGGCACCGGCGCCTACGTGCTGGACCAGTCCTGGCACTGGCTGTGGCTGTTCGTCGCTGCTCTGATCACCGCCCTCTGATCTGCCTTTTCTCCTCGAATTGAAGGGACTTGCTGTGAAGAAGCGCATCATTCACACCGAGCTTGGCGAGATGACGTTCGAGCTGGACATGGCCGCCGGGCAGGTCGAGATCCTGCTGGAGGACCGCGAGCGTGCCGAGATCCGGCTGGAGCCGATGGTGGCCGGCGACGAGGTCGCGGCCGACCTGATCAGCCGCGCCCGGCACATCAGCCGCGGTTCGGTGCTCGACCTGCGCATCCCGCACCCCGAACCGACCGTGCTGGCCGGCGGGAACACCGTCATCCACCAGAGCTTCGGCAACGTGGTGCAGGGCGCGGTCGTGACCGGCGCGGTCATCGTCAATGGCCAGATCGTCAGCGGAAACGGTGTTAGCCGCACCACCGGCGGCGGGGTGAAGGTCACCGCCCGGCTGCCCCTCCGGTCCCGGCTGAAGGCCACCACGGTGTCGGCCAACGTCGTGGCCAACGAGCACCTGCCGACGGTCGACTTCGAGTCCACCTCGGGTGACCTGCACATCTCCTATGCCGACCGGCTGCGGGCCCACACCATCTCCGGTGACATCACGGTCGATTCCGCTGAAGCGGTCGACATCGAGACGACCTCGGGTGATGTGCAGATCGGCCCGGTCTTCCACCTTCAGGCCCGCACCGTCTCCGGTGACATCGACGCCGGTCACTTCGTCGGTTCCCACGCCCAGCTCAAGTCGGTGTCGGGCGACGTGGCGCTGCACGCCAAGTACAACGCCGAGGTCACCGCCCGCACCGTTTCCGGCGACATCCGCATCACCGCGCGCGACGGGGTCCGGGTGACCACCCACGCCAAGTCCGTGTCCGGCCGGGTCCGCACCCCGAACAACTGACCAGGGGTTGGTGATCGCAGTGGTGAGTGAGCAGCTTCCGCCGGAACTGACGGGCTGGTTCGAAGGCATCGTCGACCTGAGCCTGAACACTCCGACCCCGGAGGGGCGCAGCAAGTTCCGGCTGAACTCCGACGTCATCGACGGCGACGCTGAGGCGTTCTTCGGACGCGGGTTCTGCCACTGGCTGGCTGGGGCGGTCCACTGCCTGACCGGCTGGGACCTCATCACCTACGACCGCCAGCAGCCGGACGGAAGCTGGCTTCCGGCCCACACCGCGATCGTGGCGCCGAGCGGGCGCATCCTCGACATCTTCGGCGAACACGAACCCGAAGCCGTGGTCCGGCGCTACGAACCCGGCCCCGACAACACGCTGAACGTGGTGCGTACCCGCCGAGTTCGCAACGAGGACATGTGCGGCGAGGTGGTCCGGGGGGCCGATCACCTGCGGGGAGACCCGCTGTGGTGGTCCAAAAACGTCTTCACTGGCGATCTGACGGCCGTGATCACGCACTTCGCCCGAGTGCTCGTCACGAAGCACAACTACCGCGAGCACCTGCCTGAGAACCGAGCGAACCGGTCGGCGGACGCGGTAATCCCCGCCGCGCGACCAGCACCAGAGACCCGAACCGCAAGCACCACGCCGAGTTCCGGAGGAACGACCGCAATGAGCATCGACACCATCCGCGAGACCATGGCCAGCAGCAACGAGAAGGCCCAGTTCGCCTGCGGCGCTCTGCGCCAGGCCCACATCGAGTTCAGCGAGATCGTCTCGACGCTGTCCAGCGTCGGTGCGGGCGAGAGCAGCCAGGAGGGCCCGCGCCAGGCCCTGGCCACCTACAGCCAGCTCCGCGACCAGCTCGACGAGTTCCAGATCCAGGTCAGCCAGGCGATCGGCTCGGTCGAGCAGTACGCCCACCAGCTCTGACCGAACCGGCCACTGTGGAGGAGCCACGATGAGCAACGTCCGCGTCATGGTTACCAGCTTCGGCTACGGCCACGACCGCGCCCCGCACGCCGACCTCACGCTCGACGTCCGCCGCCGGTTCCGCAACCCGCACCACGATCCCGCGATGCGGCAGCTGACCGGCCTGGACGCCCCGGTCCGTCAGCACGTGCTCGACACCCCCGGCGTCACCACGCTGATCGACACCACCGCTGCCGTGGTGCGCGGCCTGGTGACCGCCACCGCGGATGCTCCCAATGTGCAGGTCGCGGTGGGTTGCGTCGGTGGCCGGCACCGCAGCGTGGCTATCGCCGAAGCCGTCGGCGCCGCTCTGGAGGCCGCGGAGATCGCGGTCGTGGTCTGGCACCGCGACCTTGACCGCGACGTCCTGCCCAGCGGCACCCAACAGCACTTGGACCAGGACGACCCGCGATGAGCCGCCGCCGACTGGAACTGGTCGAACTGCCTGATGGTCGACGCGAGTTCGGCTGGATGGCCAACGGTTTGCCGACGTTCCCGTTCGGCCTGGCTCCCAAGGGGTTGGCGACCCGTCGGCAGCTGCGAGCAGCCGGGTTGTGCCCCGGCGGGCAGGACATCGTCGCCCAGCTCGTGTGGCGCGGTGGCAGGGCGTGGGCCGGGCTCTACGACCTCAACCTGGCCCGGCCGAAGCGGACCCCGACCCTGGCCCAGCGGCAGGCGCTGAACAAGGCGATGAGGGCCCGTCGGCGGTGTGGCGAGTGTGGACGCGACGCCGGGTACTGCCTGCCCCGCACGAACCGAACCTGCTGGAACTGCACCAACAACACCACGACCGCGGCAACGGCCGCCTGAACGGAAGGAAACCGCAGATGAGCAGCAAAAAGCAGGCCATCAACGAGCTGGTCGGACCTGTCATCGAGGGAGAGGTCCTCGACGCCAAGACCACGTGCCCGGAGTGCGACGACGAGGGCGGGTGCTCGTGCTGCGGCTGCGGCACCTGCGGCCTGCTGGGCGAGAGCTAAACGAGAAGGAGACGAGCAATGGCCCAGGAAATCTGGCACAAGCTGTGGAAGCGCTCGTGGTGGAACGGCTCGGTGACGGCCTGGTGCGGCCAGACTTTCGCGCCCGGCTACTACAAGGAGGCCTTGTTCAGCTTCGGAAAGCCCACCTGCACCGGCTGCCGCACCGCCCTCAAGCAGGCCGGGAAGCTCTAGCCCCGCCCCGGCCCAGCAGCACCTTCCGCCAAGAAAACCTGCTGGGCCGGGCCCCAACCCAATCAGCGAACTGATCAGGAGGAGTTCCGATGCTAGAGCACACGGAGTCGACGAACGAGGTGCTCACCGACGAGGACGTGGCCGCGGCGATGAACGAGGCGCGTTTGGGGCCGGTGGAGACGGTGCACACGGAGGAAGTCGACGGGGTCGTGGTGGTGAAGGTCTGGTTGGCGGCCTCGCCGATCCGGGCCAGGGTCTTGCAGAAGTGGGTCACCGAACACGTCACGCCGATCGACGCCACGATCGGCAAGTACCGCGCCAGCGACCCGGTCACCCGGTTCAACATCCGCGGCACCGACGGCACCCAGGGGGTGCTGTTCGTCCTGATCTGCCCGTTCCACGACGTCACCGACCGCCGGGCGGTGGCCCTGCTCAACGAGCAGATCAGCGCCCGTACCCCGGCCCGGCTGGTGGAGCGCCTCGCGCGGCTGGAAGAGGGGTGGCCGGCATGAACACCACCGACTACCTGCGGGACTACACCGCGCCGCGTGCGGTGCTGGTCGGGGTGATGTTCGTGGCGGCGGTGCTGCTGCGGATGCCGGCGGTGCTGCTGGCGATCGCCGTACACATCCTCGACCGCTGCGCCGAGCGGCTCATGACCTGGATCGCGCAGATCCCGCCCGTCCCGACCCGCATGGAGACCGCGACCGCGACGGCTCGGAGGTACCAGCGATGAGCGAGTTCTACGACCACAAGGCCGAGCGGATGGCTGCGGCCGGACAGGCCGAGGCGGCGCGAGCGGACGCGCAGGTCAAGCGGGCGCAGGCGCGGGCCGCGCTGCTGACGGCGCAGGCCGAGCAGGAACGGATCCAGGCGCAGGTCCGGCAGGAGCGCGCGGACGCGCGGGCTGAGCGGGTCGGGTCGCTGCTGCGGGGCGCGGCCGGGTGGCTGGCCGGGCACGTGCTCGAGCTGGCGTTGAGCCTGATCGTGATCGTGCCTGCGGTGATGGCCTGGTCAGCGATGGCCGCCTACGGCAACGAGGTCTACGGCCCGGTCGGCTGGGGCCTGCCGCTGTTCTCCGAGGCCGCGATGTGGGCGTTCGCGTTCGCCGCGCACGCCGCCCGCAAGGACGGCAAGCCGGTCGGCTGGCGTGCGTGGTGGAGCTGTGGTCCGGGCTGAGCTTCGAGCCGATCGGCCGAGGAGGCCCTGATGGCGCAACGGCAGTCGAAGGACCAGCGCAGTTACCGAACCTC
>NZ_JBEOVY010000072.1:0-26177 GCF_040295745.1 Saccharopolyspora sp. NPDC002686 | reverse complement strand
GGACGAGGTGTCCAAGCGCTTCGCCGACGCCCGCGCCGGCTACAACGGCCTCCGCCTCCCCACCGCCTGACCTTCCGCACTCTTTCCGTGATGCGGAACCCAGGTTCCGTTCACTGCGATTTCAATGGAAATCGGATGTCTGATTTCCATTGAAATCGCGCAACGGACCCCTTGCGACTTCGCCGGGGATCTACGCGCGGATCCCCGGTGGGGGCGTCCTCCCAGGACTCGGCGGTGAGTGCTCCGACAAGCCGACTGCCGAAAACGATCGAGCCCCGGTCTCCCGAAGGAGGCCGGGGCTCGATCTGTTCCCGAACTGACTGCCGCTCCCACCACGAAGCGGACTGGTTTTAGGTTAGCCTAACCTGCCATGGGCGCGCAACCCTCGGCGCTGGAAAACCAGCACCCCGGCTCCGACCAGCGCCGCGACCAGCGAAACCAGCCCGCCGAGCAGGATCGGCCACCGCGGCCCCAGCAGTTCGGCCAACCATCCCGAGGCCAGGCCGCCCAGGGGTTTGCCGCCCATGAACAGCAGCATGTACAGGCCCATCACGCGGCCGCGCATGGTCGGCTCCACGGCCAGCTGGACGGTCGCGTTCGCGGTGGTCGTGAAGGTCATCACCGCGACCCCGACCGGGATCAGCGCCACCGCGAACAGCTGGTAGCTCGGCATTAGCGCCGACCCGGCCTCCAGCGCGCCGAACACCGCAGCACCGATCAGCAGCAGCCGCATCCGCGGCCCACCGCGACTGCTCCGCCGCGCCGCCAGAGCCGCTCCGCTCAGCGTGCCCACGGCCAGCATCGTGATCAGCAGCCCGTAGCCGTCGGCGTCGCGGCCGAAGACGTTGCGCGCCATCACCGCGAAGGAGTTCTCGAAGTTCATGCCGAAGGTGCCGATGAAGAACACCAGCCCCATCACGATCATCAGGTCCGGTCGGCCGAGCACGTAGCGCAAACCGGCGCGCAGCTGCCCGCGCTCCTTCGGCGCAGGTCTGGCGCGGTGCAGCGCCGCGGTGTCCATCAGCACCAGTCCGGCGACGACGGCGGCCGAGCTGACGCCGTTGATCAGGAAGACCCAGCCGGTGCCGATCGCGGTGATCAGCAGTCCCGCGATGGCCGGACCGACGATCCGGGCCAGGTTGAAGGTCATCGAGTTGAGCGCGACGGCGTTGGTGAGCTGCGCGGGGCCGACCATCTCGACGACGAACGACTGCCGCACCGGTGCGTCGACGGCCGCGAAGCAGCCGAGCACGAAGCACAGCACGTAGACGTGCCAGAGCAGCACGATGCCGGAGACGTTGAGCAGCCCGAGGACCAGTCCGCACACCCCGAGGGCGGTCTGGGTGGCGATCAGCACGCGCCGCTTGTCGAAGCGGTCGGCGACGACACCCGCCCACAGCGTCAGCAGCAGGGTCGGGAGGAACTGGAGCGCGACCGCCACGCCGAGGGCTGCCGGGCTGCCCCCGGAGAGCTCCAGGACCAGCCAGTCCTGCGCGGCGCGCTGCATCCAGGTCCCGGTCAGCGAGACGACCTGACCGGAGGCGTAGTAGCGGTAGTTGCGCTCGTGCAGCGAGCGGAACATGCCACCGGAGGCGGATTTCTGGGTGCGGTTGACCTGACCTCTGCCGGGATCTTCGCCGACGCGTGATCGATGCTGGTCAACCACTCCGGTGCTTACCGCCTCTCAGTGGGTTCGATCATCGGCTCGCCAGCCGGTCGATGATCTCCGCGGCCTGGAACAGCACCGCGCGCTCCTCTTCGGTGAGGTCCACCAGTTGCTGGTCGAGCCAGCGCTCGCGGGCGGAGACCTCTTCTTCGATGCGGGTGCGTCCCGCGTCGGTCACCTCGACGATGGCCTGCCGACCATCCGTCGGGTGCGCGCGGCGCGCGACCAGCCCGGCGTCCTCCAGGGCGGCGATCACCCTGGTCATCGACGGTGGCTGGACGCCTTCTCGCGCCGCCAGCTCGCCCGGCGTCAGCGCTCCGGCCTTGTGCAGGCAGGACAGCGCGGACAGCTGGGAGAGCGTGATGTTCGAGCCGCTGCTCTGCGCGCGCAGCCGCCGGTTGAGCCGGACCACCGCGAGTCGCAGCCGACTCGCCAGGGTGCGCTCGCGTTCCGCAATGTCGGACACGTCGTTAGTCTACCAAACTATATCGGGGAAACGGACAAACTGATCAGCTCAGTGGCCGTCCACCCTAATGATCCGACCGCGCGGGGTCACCAAAAGCTCGTGAGCACTTTGGGCTGCTCTGGCAACCCAAAGTGCTCACGATACTTGACCTGCGGAAACGATCAGATGCCGAAGACAGCGCTGATCGGTGCGGCCGCGAAGTACAGCACGAAGGCCGCCGCGACGATCCACATCAGCGGGTGCACGGTGCGGACCTTGCCGGTGAACACCCGCAGCAGCACGTAGCTGACGAAGCCCGCGCCGATGCCGTTGGCGATCGAGTAGGTGAACGGCATGACCACGATCGTCAGGAACGCCGGCAGCGCGACGCTGAAGTCCGACAGGTCGATCTGCTTGATCTGGCCGATCATCATCGCGCCGACCACGATCAGCGCCGGAGCCGCCGCCTCCACCGGGATGACCTCGTAGAGCGGGGTGAAGAACAGCGCCGCCAGGAACAGCGCACCGGTGACCACGTTCGCCAGACCGGTCCGCGCGCCTTCCGCGATGCCCGACGCCGAGTCCACGAACACCGTGTTGGAGCTGGCGGAACCCAGGCCACCGGCGACCGCGCCGACGCCTTCGACGGCCAGCGCCTTGCCGATGCCCGGGAGGTTGCCGTCCTTGTCGGCCAGACCGGCCTCCTTGCCGAGACCGGTCATGGTGCCCATGGCGTCGAAGAAGTTCGCCAGCACCAGCGTGAACACCAGCAGCGCGGCGGCCAGCGCGGGCAGCCGGGTCCAGGCGCCGAAGGAGACGTCGCCGAGCAGCGAGAGGTCCGGCAGCCCGGCGATCTGGTCCGGCACCGCCGGGTAGCCGAGGTTCCAGCCGTAGGGGTTGGTGCCCTTGGACGGTCCCGCGTGGAAGACGGATTCGACGATGATCGCCAGCACCGTGGTGACCAGCACGCTGATCAGGATCGCGCCGCGCACGTTGCGCGCCACCAGCACCGAGGTCAGCACTAGGCCGAAGACGAACACCGCGGTCGGCCACGAGGCGATCGAGCCGTCGATGCCCAGGCCCACCGGCACGGTGGTGTGGGCCGCGTCCGGGAGCCGCCGCACGAACCCGGCGTCGACCAGGCCGATGAAGGAGATGAACACGCCGACGCCGACCGCGATCGCGGCCTTGAGCTCGGGCGGTACCGCGTTGAACACGGCCGTGCGGAATCCGGTGGCGACCAGGATCAGGATGATGATGCCGTCGACGACCACCAGGCCCATGGCTTCCGGCCAGGTCACCTGCGGCGCGATCGTCACGGCCAGCAGCGTGTTGATCCCCAGCCCGGCGGCGATCGCGAACGGGTAGTTGGCGATCAGCCCGAACAGGATGGTCATCACACCCGCGACGAGCGCGGTCATCGCGGCGACCTGCGGCACCGGCAGGATGTTGCCGAGCACGTCGCGCTTCGCCCCGGCGTCGTCGGCCGAGTAGCTGCCGAGGATCAGCGGGTTCAGCACGATGATGTAGGCCACGGTCACGAACGTGACGACACCGCCGCGCACCTCGCGGGAGATGCTGGACCCGCGCTCGGTGATCTTGAAGTACTGGTCCAGCAGTGATTTCTTGCTCTCGGTCTCGTCCACCATCGTGCTTCCCATCACCGCGCCGAGGCGCGCGTCCACCTACCCGGAGTAGCCTGCCTGACGTGGCAAAGGACAGCGAACCCACCCCCACCGCGGCAGGTCACCGCCCGGTCCCCCACCTGCCCCGCAGGCTGGCCGACCCGACGCCGGTGGTGCTCACCGGAACCGCGCTGTGGCTCCTCGGGGTGCTGCTGTTCGCGGTGCGCAGCGACCTGCGCATCGAGTTCTGGACCTGCCTGGCCGGAGTGGTCCTCGGCGTCATCGGCTACGGCGTCTTCCGCTGGCAGCGCTCGGCGGCCCGCCGGGGTTCCCGGGGCGCGTGGCAGGGGCTGTCCGGTCTGGACGGTTGAGCGAGCAGGATTCCTCCCCCACTGACCCGCCGGACCCGTTAGCCTGCGAAGCCGTCACCAGTTCAGACAGCTGAACCTGAATGCGGGGAGCGCAGCAGCAGTGCCGAAGCTCGACGTCGACCGACTCGAATACGCCATCCTGGCCGAACGCGCGAATCTCACGCGGATCCCGATGGTCGCTGCTTACAGCAACTACGGAACCAAGGTGCAGGACATACCGCGCGAGTTCGACGCGGCCGAGCAGCGCTGCCGCGACCGCGGCCTGGTCAACCCGGGCGGCGTGAACGACCGGGTCATGGAGCTGCTGGGCATCTACTCGCACGCGACCGTCGAGTACGACCTGCGCTTCTCCTCGAAGAAGGGCGCCGAGCTCCGCGTGGCGGTGACGAAGGCGAACAAGACCGCGGTGCGCACGGTCGTCGACGGCGACCGGATCATCCTGGAACCGGTCCACCCGAACGACCTGATCCCGGCCCTGATCTCGACGCTGCCGGAGCACCAGCCGGCCCGCATCCGCCCGCCGCTGTCGATCGACCTGGCGGACGTCCGCGCGGCCATGGCCGAGGCCAGCCGCCAGGGCGAGGACCCGCGGGCGATCGAGCAGGGCCTGCGCAACCGCGGTGTGAGCCCGGCGAACTTCCGCAAGATGACCCAGCTCCTCGAAGGCCCCCGCCTGGGCCTCGGCGAAGCCGGCGTGACGATCTGGGACGACCGCGGCAAGGAGCACCGGGGCGACCAGACGATCCGCATCATCGACCTGCAGCTCGGCCGGACGGCGGTCTACAACAGCGGTGGCCAGCGGATGTTCGCCGGAGCGGACCTCAGCACCTTCACCCGCGTCCTCGGCGAGCTGGCCACCAAGACCCGCCGCGACGCGATGCGGGAAGCCCAGTGGTGACCTGCACCGAGTGGTCAACATCACTGGGCCAAACGGACCAATCTGACAACGGCCGGGGAACGGATCCGGCCTGAGTAACGTCACATTCGTGCGCGAGCGATCAAAGACCTGGCAAGCTGTGCGCGACGTGTACCTGTTCTAGGGGACAAGGGGGTAGGACGAGGTGTCGTTCTTCGACGGGATCATCGACGCGCAGCAGAAGATGGTGCGCACCGCGACGATCCACACCGCGATCAACTCTGGGGGGAGCGCGCAGGCGGCATCGTTCTCGGTCGACGTCGAGCAGATCCCGGGCCTGATCGCCTCCTACGAGGATGCGCGGGAAAAGATGGAGCGGATCCTCCGGAAAGCCCAGCAGCTGGGAAGCCTTCAGAAGCCCGGCGAGGACGAGGTGAGCAACAAGCTCACGGAATCTCTCAAGGAGATGGCCGGCCGGAACGAAGGCTGCTTGTCCTGGGCGGTTGCCGACGGCGTCAAGCGCCTCACGACCCAGATCGAGCAGCTGAAGGCCGCACAGCGCGAGTACCAGACCACTGACGAGAACGCTACCGCCCGCCAGGTTTAAAGGAAGATTCCACGTGCGACGCTCTGCCAGCATCACCGCTGTGTCCCTCTTTGCGGTTCTGGGCATTTCGGCCTGTTCGCCAGGTGGCTCGACGTCCGCTCCGAGTTCGACCGCCGAAACACCGTCGGCCACTGCGCCATCTACGCCGAAGGTGGACAAGCCCAAGAACCTCAAGTCCGTCACCAACGCGTGCGACTTGCTCACCGCAGACCAGCTTTCCCAGCTTGGCGGCGGCGGCCAGCCCGAAGAGGACACCTCCGCGTACGGCGAGACGCAGTGCTACTGGTCTGGCGACGCATTCGCCGTGGGTGTGTCGGTCAACACCACCTCTGGTGGCCCGGCCAAGATCCAGGAAGCTGGTAGCTCGCGCGACAACTTCGAGCAGACGACCGTCGACGGCTACCCAGGCGCCCGAGTCGACAAGCAGGACGTTCTCTGCCGAATCGAGCTGGGCGTCGCTGACGACCAATCCGTTGAGATCAACTACACCAAGCACAGCGGTGGATCTCCGGAGATGGACGACCCGTGCGGTTTCGCCGAGAAGATCACCAGCCAGGTCCTGAAGAACATCCCGGACGCCTGATCGCGTCCGCAAGTACCACGACCAAACACGAAAAGGGGGTGTGACCATGGTTTTCCCGTTGATGGTTGGCGGCTACCTGCTCACACGTGAGTCGGACCGTGGTAACACGGACGAGATCATGCAGCAGGTGGGCTTCAACCACCCGGAGAAGTACCAGCAGATCCACGGAGGTTCCGGCACCTCGTCCCTGGTCGCCTCCGTCCAGGGGTGGAAGAAGGGCATCGCCGCGGACTTCGAGGAAGTCGGACGCCTGCTGGACGAAGCGAACAGCAAGGCTGGCGTCGCTTGGAGCGGTCAAGCCGCGGAGGAACACGGCAACTCGCTCAAGCCGATGACCCAGTTCGTCGAAGACGCCAAGCGAGTTTCCGAGTCCGTCGGTGACTCCGCTGAGCAGCAGGTCCAGAACTTCGGCCAGGTCAAGAACAGCATGCCGGAGCCGGTGAAGGTCGACGCGACCGACAACCTGCTTGAAAAGGGCGGCGCTTGGCTCGTCGGTGGAGAGACCGACCTGCAGAAGCAGGAACGCGAGGCCACTGAGAAGGCTCAGGAAGCCAAGCTGACCTACGACAACTACAGCCAGAGCACCAGCAACGTCTCGCAGAACCTGGCGTTCTACCCGAAGGCGCCGGAGATGGCGTACGACCAGGGTGGCGGCAGCTACGGGACGAACCCGACCGTCGGCAGCGTGCCGACCGGGTCGGGCATTCCTGGTGGCAGCGGCTCCGGTAGCGGCTACACCGGCAGTGGCGGGGTCAGCCCCGGCGGCGGTGTTGGTCCTGGTCACGGTGGCGGGCTTCCCGGCGGTGGTTACGTCACGGCTCCGCAGCAGAGCTCTTCGCAGTGGGCTTCGATGCCTCCGGCGGGCACCGGTGGACCGACGAACATGCCCAGCACGACCGGTCCTGGCGGCGGCGGTCCTGGCGGCGGGTTCGGCATGGGCATGATGCCCGGCGGCGCGGGTGCCGGCGGTGCTGGTGGCGCTGGTCGCGGCATGGGTGCTGGCGGCGCCGGGGGCCGTGGCCTCGGAAGCGGCGCTGGCGGCCCGGGTGCCGGTGGGCGCGCCGGTGTTGGCGGCCTGGGCGGCGCCGGCGGTGCGGCCGGGTCCGGTAGCGCTTCTGGTGCGGCTGGTCGTGGTGGCGCTGGCGGCATGGGCGGTGCTGCTGGTCGCGGCCAGGGCAAGGAAGGCGAGGAAGACCAGGAGCACGAGAACAAGTACATGATCGACACGGACGAGGCCTGGGACGACCTGGGCCTGCCCAAGGTCGCCCCGCCGGTCTTCGGCGAGTGACCTGATCGGTCTGGAAAGACGAACTGGCCGCGCACCGAATCCGGTGCGCGGCCAGTGCTTTTGCCGGGGTCTACCGCACGGCGAACACCGGTTTCATCCCCTCGATCTTGGTGCCCATCCACACCCCGTAGAGCGTGTCGTCAACCCAGTGCAGGTTGCTCTTGAACATCTCGCCGACGTCGGTCGGGAGCGTCCCCGTGATCGGCTTCGGTTCCCCGCCGTTCAACGGGATCTCGAACACCCGCGGCGGGTTCTCAGCAGTGCCTTCGTTGATCGCCAGCACACCGCTGTCGGTCACCGCCAACGGCCGACCGAAGATCTTCGGCCCCAAGGCGACGTCCCAACGCTGCTGGCCCGTCTTGAGGTCAACGGCGACGATCTTGTTGGTGTCCCGGTATTCGTTGGCCTGAACGGGCGCTGTCGAACCGAACAACATGCCATCAGCGATCACGAACGGTTCCCGCTGGCGCGCCCCTGTCCCCACGCCCTCGCCGATCGGCTGCACGCTCAGCTTCCCAGCAGGCAGTTCCAGCGGAATCTCGGCCGTCTCGCGTCCTGCCTCGTCGAAGACGACCATCCGCTCCGAGTCGGTGTTGGCGTCGATCCGAACGATGGGTGGATCGGCGGCGACCACGATGGGAGCTTTCTCGGACTTGATCTCCTTCCGCTCCTTCACGGCCCCGGTTACCGGATCGAGGAACAGGAGCGCGCGACTCCCGCCTTTGCCGTCGAGCGGGCAGAAGATCGAATACACCGCCGTCCGTTCGCTGAACTGCGGCGAAGAAAAGCCGCAGTGCTGCGTTGCTTCCTTGTCGTAGCGCCAAACTTCCTTGCCATCAGCCAGGCTGACGCCGTAGACGACGTCGTGCAGATCGAACACGACCAGGTCCCCGACGATCGCCGGAGACGTGTAGTTCGTCGTGCTTCGGTCCTCGACGACCGGCATGTCCAGGGCCCACTTCGGCTTACCGGTCTTGAGGTCCACAGCCGCGATCGTGGAGCAGCCCGTTCCGCCGTAGGCCTCCTTGATGTAGGGACCGTAAGCAACGATGCCGAGGCCGTTCTCGACCTCTTGGCTGATGCCGCAGAACCGGCTGATGTCAGCCTTGCCCTCGCCTTCCCGCATAGGCGGTGCCATGTCCCAGGCCTTCTCGCCGGTCTTCGAGTTGTACGCCACCAGCTCGTCGGCGTGCATCACGGCGACCACGTCGCCGGAGCCCCAGCTGTCGAACGGCTGATCATCGAACGACCCGCCAACGCCCGAGTAGTCCTGCGTCCAGAGCACTTCCGCCTGCGGTGGCTCGTCGGCGTCCCTCTGAGCGCTGAAATACACCCGCAGCGCGATCAACCCGCCAGCGCCAAAAGCCAGGAACAGCACGATCCCGACGATGACGAAGGGGATCCACATCCTCTTCTTCTTCGGCGTCTGCGGCGGCCCCACCGGGTACTGCGGCTGGTAGCCCGGCGGCGGTTGTCCTTGCCAGCCTTGGTTTCCCGGCCAGCCTTGATGGGTCACTCGAACTTCCCCCTCGACTCTGCAGTGCTCTCCCCAGAGCACTCCCCCAACGACTTGTCACGTGGACAACCGGATTCTGCGACACCCCGGCGGCGGTATGTGCGCTTTCAGTCGAACATCACCGAGATGACCACTCGTCCGGTTCGGACTTCGGCCGCGCAGACCGAGCAGGTCGGGCGGCTGTCTCTGGGGCTGAGATCTGCGGGAGTTGTCATCACTCCGCAGAGTGCGATGAGGTCTTGACCTTGTCTGCGTGGGTCTTCTGTTGGGTTTACGTGGTTTTGGTAGCCGAAGGCTGTCCAGTAGCCCGTCTTGGGCGGCTTGGATGGGTCGGCCGGCGGTTTCGGCATTGGCGGCTTCCTGGTGGTGGTCGGCGGCCGGGCGCGTGGGAGGGGGTACGCGCCCGGCCGCCGGGGTGGGCCGGTGCGGCACGTGGCCGGGGGATGTGGTGCCGCACCGACCCGGTCTGGGGTTACAGGCGCAGGTGGTGGCGGCCGGTGGGTTGGTCGTCGGGGTCGAAGTCGGGGAACTGGGGTTGTGGTGGTTCGGCTGGTGGTTGTGGGGGTATGGCTCGGTTTTCGGCTTCGATGTCGGCTATGAGGTGCCAGACGGTGTACTCGCCGTCGCCTGTTCCTGCGTGCTGACCTGCGGCGAACCGCAGCCCGCCGAACGGAATCTGTGTGAGGAGCAGGGCGAGGATGAGCAGGTTGAACAGGATGAAGGTGCTCAGCTGGATCCAGAACATGGCTATGTCCTTCCTGGTGCGGTGTTGTGGCTGGTCAGGTTTCGTGAGTGCGGATGGTGGTAAGAGCAACCATCGCCACTCACGTAAACGTCAGGGCTGTGCGGCGAGGACGCGCCAGCAGTTCATGCAGGTCTGCTCCCGCAACCAGTCCACTTCGGACCGGTCGTGGAGTTCCGAGGCTTCGGCTTCTGCACCGCAGTAGGCCTCGACGGTGTCCTCTGGTGGGGATTTCGTTGCTGCGATGGGAAAAGCGTGACGACCGCCGCTGACGGGACGCCACACGTAGGTCAAGTAACCGGGAGTGGACACGGGCGACCTCCGTTGCTGAACTCGTGACTCCGTGTGCAATGCTGATTTCAGCGGGTAACGTCTGTTGCTGCAACAACCCGGCGAGACTGCAACCTGATCAAGCTACGCGGTGTCACTCCAAGGGAGGGAATGCTTGTGCCACGCAAGAAGCCTGGCGTTCGGGCTCGGGGACTTGGAGCTGAGCTTGCGGCGTTGCGCGAGGCGGCTGGACTTACGGTCACGGCCGTCGCCGCGAAGCTCGACTGGTCGAAGTCCACTCTGTCCCGTTTGGAGAACGGGCTGCGCAACATCGTTCCGGAGGAAGTGTCTGCGCTGCTCGCGCTGTACGAGGTGACGGGCGTCGAAAGAGATCGACTTATCGGGATGAGCCGGAACCTCGGCGAGCCGGGTTGGTGGGCGGTCGGCCTTCCCGGGCTGCCGTCGGAATCAGCGACTCTTGCGAGCTACGAAGCCGAAGCATCCCGCATGGTCAGCTGGGAGCCGATGCTGATTCCTGGTCTGTTGCAGACCCTGGAGTATTCGCGGTCCTTCATGCTCGCTGACGGCATCACGCCGAGTCAGGCGGAACTTCGCTTGACCGCGCGGCTTCGCCGTCAGCAGGTCCTCCGCCGCTCGGGGATTGAATACGTCGGCCTGATCAGCGAGGCCGCGCTCCGCGCGGTCGTTGGTGGTCCCGAGGTGATGCTGGAACAACTTCGCCACTTGCGGGAAGTTGCCAAGCTGAAAGCGGTCTCGGTGCGGGTTGTTCCGACTCGATCCTGCGCGCATCCCGGGATGGTGGGCGGGTTCCAGCTGATGGAGTTCCCATCGGCTCGTCCCGTCGTGCACGTCGAACTGGCCAGGACTGCTGTCTTCCTCGATGAAGCGCCGATGACCGGCCCTTACCGGGAAGCGCTGGAACGTATCGACTCGGTGGCATTGAATGCGAGAGAATCTCAGCACCTGATGGAGGACATCGTGCGGGAGCTGAGGTAGCGCAGTGATGGACTGGTCCCGAGCAGAGTGGCGAAAGTCAACCAGGTCGGGATCGACCTCGAACTGCGTCGAAGTCGCTTGGTTGAAGTCCTCCTATAGCGGCGCCCAAGGGGACTGCGTTGAGGTGGCGTTGGAGCCCGAGGTGGTTGGGGTTCGGGACTCGAAGGACCGGGGTGGGGCTGTGCTGACGTTCCCGCGGGGGCAGTGGGTGGCCTTCGTCTCAGGGTTGCGGGATCAGCGCAGGTAGATAGGGCTGTTTGGGTGGTTCGTGGAAGATGTTTCACGAACGTTGTCCGTGTTGAGGGCGTGCTCTTGTACTCTCTGCGGTCGTGATCACACCAGCGTGTGACTTGCTCTGATCACGATCGTGGGGAGGGGGCTCCGTGACAACGGGGATGGAAGGCCTCGCAGCTGGCGCCAGCGCGCTCGCAGGACAGGCCCAAGGCCTGCGCGCTGCAGTCGACAGCGGCAAGCTCGTGATGAATCCGGAGGCCGCAGAGGCCGTCGCCAAGGTCTACGAGGACAAGGCCGAAAACTTCAACCGGCACCTCCGTGACGCCAACCAGTTGGTCGTGAACAGTGTCTACGGGGACTGCAACATCGGGCGCGAGCTGGAGCGGAAGTTCAACGAGAAGGTTCGAGGCCCAGGGGGCGGCCAGGGGCAAGATGCCGCAGGGCTGATCCCGATTCTGCGAAAGATGCAGGAGATCCTGAAAAACATGGCTCAGGCATACCGCGATTCGGCGCGGGAGATTCAGGGCAGGGACGAAGAGCACGCTCGCGAACTGAAGCGGAACATCTGATCTGATGGTGGGTATGCGTACAACACGTGTCGCAGCTGTAGCGGCTGCAGGTATCGCGACTCTCCTCCTGTCTGCCTGCTCGGGTGGGCAAACGGGAGGGAACCCGGAGACGACTTCTGCAGCCTCCAGCGGCTTGGCGGGCTTTGACCCGTGCACTGCCCTGAGCTCCTCAGAACTGCAGAATCTGGGCGTTTCGGGCGAGAGCAAGCCGTATAACAAGCAGGGCGAGGTTGGTTGTGACTACGAGGGCGACGACCTTCTGCTCACGGTCCTGAAAGCCGAGGGCCGGGATCTGGCGGCTTGGGAGGGGCGTCGCAACAACTTTGACAGCCTCACCAAGAATGACGTTGGTGGTCGTCAGGGTCTTCAGGGCATCGCTCTCGGTGGAACGGGACAGGGCGTCTGCAACCAGTTCGTCGATGCTGGCAAGGACTCGCTTGACATCGTGGTCGTCCTCGAATCGGACCGGGTCAAGGACACCGACCCCTGTGCGAAGGCGCTGGAGGTTGCGCAGGTCGTCGAGCAGAAGCTGCCGAAGTAGGGCTTAGCCGAGGGGGAACGGCATGGTTGACATTCTTGGGGAGGGACGCGACCTCCTCGCGAGAGCCACGGGTATAGGTGAAACCCGGGCCGAGGAGCAGGCTCGCATTCGGCAGACTGTTGCCACTGCTGCCAGCCAGGCGCGCAGTCAGCAGTTGGCTCAACAGCAGCAGGGCCTGAACATTCAGGGCACTGACCCAGCGTCGATTACTCAGCATGACAACTGGAATGACTGGGATCACGCTCGGTTGTACAACCAGCTTGGCCAGTCGCTGCAGCCCAAAGACATCCTTGCCAACGGCCAGGACTGGGTGTCGCTGGGCGAGGGGATCGCAGAGGAACTCGCTGATCTCGATGCCCTGACGCGCCAGGCCGCTGGTGACGGGATGCAGGGTGAGGCTGCTGAGGCTGGTCTTGGAGCGGCGAAGCCGTTGCAGGAGTGGGGACAGGCGTTCGGCGACTCTGTTCGCGGTACTGGGTTGAAGATCCAGGAAGCCGGGAACGCTGCTGCTCAGACCAAGTCGACCCTGGAGCCGCCGAAGGAGTTTGACAGTTGGCGGAACGGGGTTCGCACCGTTGTCATGCCGGGTGTCGGACTCCTCGACGGTGCTCAGCAGATGCAGGAGCAGCGGGAGGCCACTGCTCAGGCTCGGCAGCTCGTTCAGAACGTCTACGCCGCCGGGTACCAGTCCGTCGACACCAGCACTCCGTCGTTCCCGCCGCCTGTTGATCCGTTGAACCCTCCTCCTCCGCCGGATCAGGGGCGGGTTCCTTCGCAGGGTTTTTCCCAGACACCGTCCGGGTATTCCGGGCAGCCGAGCGGGAGCGTGCCGGGCGGCGGCAGTGTTCCCGGCGGCGGCGGTATCCCCGGCGGCACAGATTCGTCCCATTTGGACGGACGCGGCCCCGGCGGTTACACGCCTCCGGCGCAGAGCAGCTCGCAGTGGGCCGGGCAGCCGAACATGCCCGGGCCGGGGATGGCTCCTCCTCCCGGTGCCGGTAACCCTCCGCCCGGTGCTGGTGGCGGGTTCATGGGCGGGATGCCGCCCGGTGGCGCTGGCGGGATGGGCGCCGGCGGTGGTCGCGGTGCCGGGGCTGGGGGCATGGGCGCCGGTGGTCGTGCCGGTGTCGGTGGGCCCGGCATGGGCGCTGGTGGTCGAGCAGGCATGGGCGGACCCGGCGGCGGCGCCGGAGCCGCCGGTGCGGGCGCTGCCGGTGGAGCTGGGGCCGCTGGTCGTGGCGGCGGGGCCGGTGCGGGCGCTGGTGCCGGTGCTGGTCGCGGCGGCAAGGGCGGCAGCGAGGACCAGGAGCACGAGCGTCCGAGCTGGCTCGAGGAGCAGGACGACATCTGGATGGACGACATGCCCAAGACCGCTCCGCCGGTCTTCGGTGACTGGGGCAACTGACGGGGGTAAGCGTGTCCGAGCGATGGCTGCTGCCACCGCTGTGGTTCGACTTCTGCTGGGAGATCGGGCGTTTCGACGAGTACCCGTTCCCGATCGCGGTGCGGTCGCACGGCGCGACGATGGAAGAGCGCGCCGTGCTGCGCCAGCGGGCCCTGCCCGAGATGCAGGCCGCGGGACTGCTCGGCGGGAACGGTCTCGCGCCGCGCTTCGCGCAGGTGCTCGGGCTGCTGGCCAAGCCCGGCCTGTGGATCGAGGGGATCTGGTCGCCCGACGAGACCTCCGCGGCGCCGGTCCGGATGATGTCGGTGGCCAGCGAAGAAGGCGCGGTGCTGCTCGTCCAGGACCCGGGGGAGTCCGAGAGCCACGGCGGTGACCTGCGCATCTCCGTGCACCCGCGGACCTCGCCGGTGGCGGCGGCGATCCAGGGCATGCCCCCTGCGCCGCCCGGGAAGCGCCCGCGGCTGGCGGTTCCGTTCGCCGACCTCGCGCCGAAGCAGGACCGCCGGGCCGACGAGAACTTCGAAGAGCTGGACATGATGCAGTCGGCCGCGCCAGCCCGGCCCAAGCAGTCCGGCGCCGACGCGCTGCGCGCGGTCCTGGAAGAACCGCACCTGCGCGACGGCCAGTTCGCGGTGAACATGCGGGACCGGCACGGCCGCACGCGTCGCTCCCAGGTGCTCAAGTGGTTCGACGCCCGCGAGCCCGACGGCCGCTACGGCGTGACCCAGCAGCAGCGCCCCGGCGTCGGCGCCGAGCTCGTGCTGGCCCCGCTCGCCCCACCGGACCTGGGCAAAGCCCTGGAGAACCGGGTCAACGAGGTCCGCACCGCGGCCTGACCCGGCACCCGCGGTCGTCACCAGCGGTGACCGGGTCCGGCTTGAGGCCCTCGATCCGGGGCAGATGTTGGTGTGCTCGCCCCCTTAACCTCTAGGGTGCTCGGGGGGAGTCGGCGCGTCGAGCGATCGACGGTCGGACGACGACGTCGCCAGGAGCAGGGGCTCCGGCGACGGTGAAGGAGTTCTGGGTGTCCCTGCACGTCTCGATCGACTTCGGCACGTCGAGCACATGCACGGTGGTCTCGGTCGGCGGCGCTGAACCACAGGTCGTGGTCATCGACGGTCAACCGCTGGTCCCGTCCGCGGTGTTCGCCGCGGCCGACGGCACGCTGTTCGTCGGTCACGAGGCCGAGCGGCAGGCCGCCGTCGACCCCGCCCGCTTCGAGCCGCACCCGAAACGCCGCATCGACGAAGGCGAACTGCTGCTGGGCAGCACCGTTCTCAAGGTCGGCGACGTGATCCGCGCCGTGCTGCAGCGCGCGGTGAACGAGGCCCGCCGCTTCGCCGGTGGCGCGGCCGTCGACCTGCTGGTCCTGACCCACCCCGCCGACTGGGGCTCGGTGCGCGCCGCCGAGCTGCGCCAAGCCGCCGCCGGGCTCGGCAAGGAGATCGTGCTCGTGCCCGAGCCGGTCGCCGCCGCGGTGTTCCACTCCGCCGGGCACGGACTCCCCGACGGCGGCGCGCTCGCCGTCCTCGACCTCGGCGGCGGCACCGTGGACGCCAGCGTGGTGCGCAAGCAGGGCGCATCCTTCCAGGTCCTGGCCACCCACGGCCAGCCGAACTTCGGCGGCGCCGACATCGACCAGGCGCTGCTCGAGCACATCGGCGAACTCGTCTCCGGCACCGATCCCGAGGCCTGGGCCAAGCTCGTCGAAGGCCGCGAGATGGCCGACCGCCGTCGCCGCCGCGTGGTCCGCCAGGACGTGCGCGGGGCGAAGGAAACCCTGTCCCGGCACACCTACACCGACGTGCCGATGCCCCCGCCGTTCTCCGACGCGCACGTCACCCGCGTCGACCTCGAAGCGCTGATCGCGGCCCCGCTGGGCGCCGCCGCCGACCTGGTGCTGACCACGCTGCGCGAGGGCAGGGTGCCGCGCCACCAGCTGGCCGGCGTGTTCCTCGTCGGCGGGTCCAGCCGAATCCCGTTGGTGTCGAGGCTGATCCACGAGCGCACCGGAGTGGTCCCGACCACATTGGACCAGCCGGAGACCGTCGTGGCGCGCGGCGCGCTGCGCGCGGTGCGGCTCGACCCGGAGCGCACCGGCGGCCTGGCCCCGGCCGGTGCCTGGGCCGGGACGACGACGGTCCGCTCCGTCCCGGTGCCCGCCCCGCCGCCCGGCATCACCGCGGGAGACTCGCTCAGCCGCGCCCGCACCGTCGTCATCGGCGGCAGCGACACCACGCTGCCGGTGGCCAAGCCGAAGCGCAGCAAGCTGCCGTGGCTGATCGGCGGCGGTGCCGCGGCCGTCATCGCCACCGCCGTGGCCACCACGCTGCTGCTCACCAGCGGCGGCACCGATGCCGCGCCCGCGCAGCAGCTGCACGCCTTCGACTACTCCTTCGAGTACCCCGGCAGCTGGGAGGTGGCCGGCGGCTCGGACCCGTCGAAGTTCCAGACGCTGCTCCAGCCCAAGGACCAGCAGCAGGGATCGATGATCGCGGTCGAGGAAGGCCGCCTGGGCTTCAACACCGAAACCGACCGCGCCCGCGCCGTGCAGATGCTGCGCACCGAGTACGACCAGCTCGTCGCGGCCGGAAAACCGTTCTCCAAGTTCACCGCAACCGCCAGTTTCGCGGGCCAAACGGTGGTGTACTACCAGGAATCCCTGCCGGAGACGACCGTCGAGTGGTACACGCTCTACCGCGGTCAGTTCAAGGTGAGCGTCGGCTGCAAGTACGCATCGGCCGACCGGGATGACGTGAGGCGCGCGTGCGAGCAGGTCGTCGGAACTCTGGCGGCTGGCTGAACCCGCGGTGAATTCGCCGCGGCGGAATGCCGCCGATTCTCCCGCGCCGCCGTGCAGGACGAGAATTCGCTCGCGGGAGCGGGGAAGGCATTGCCATGGACGCAGCAGCGGAATCGGTCCGCAAATTCCGCACCGAGCTCGCCGCGGCGGTCGGACGCGGGCAGCGCGCCCGCGCCGAAGCGCACCACCGGGCCGTCGACTTCCAGCGCACCACCGAGGACCTCGCTGAACAGCGCGGCGCGCCCGGCGACGGGGACCAGCGCGCGGCGGCTCTGGAGCACCGCAACCGGATGGGACTCGCAGTTCCCGAGTTAGCCGAAGCAAATCCGCGCGCAGAAGGTGACGCGGACGACTCCGAGAAGTCGCAGGCAGCCCGGAAATCGCAAGAGCAAACGCCGTCCGACGGAAGTGATCTCGACTTTTCACAAGCGCAAATCATGCGATGACCTGCGGGTTCCGCGATCAGCGTTTACATCAGCAACGGGATCACCAGAAATCCAGGACAACGTGGAACCGAACGTGGCAATGTCTGCGTCGCAGGTTCATCCGAACTTGATGGCGAGTTTGAAGGGGGTCATCCGGAGATGGCTGGAATTGGTGCAGACGTCGAGGCGATTCAGCAGGCTTCGACCGACATCGACGAGGCGCGCAACGCTGTCGAGCAGGCCCTGCAGCAGCTGCACGGTCAGCTGGAGGGTCCGGTCCAGAACTGGAAGGGCGCCGCTGCGGACGTCTTCCGCAAGCTGATGGACTCCTACCAGGAGAGCGGCAAGAAGATCATCCAGAAGCTGGACGAGCTGGGCCAGAACGTGCAGTCCTCGGGTCAGGACTACGCGCAGACCCAGGAGGACCAGGCCCAGGAGATCTCGAAGATCACCGCCATGCTCGACGGCTGATCGTCCGACAGTCGCACACTCCAACTTTCTTCAGAGGTCTTGAGGGGATAACGCAATGAGCGAGATTAACGTCAACTTCGCGGAGCTGCAGCAGGCTTCCGACGACCTGCAGGCTGCCGCCCAGAAGATCCAGGGCGAGCTGGACGACCTGGAGAGCAAGATCCAGAAGCTCATCTCCACCTGGGAGGGCGAGGCGCAGCAGTCCTACCACGCCGCCCAGCAGGAGTGGGACAAGGAAGCCGCCAACATGCAGGAGACGGCCGCCAAGATGGGCATGGCCGTCGGCGCCGCGAACGAGGCCTTCCAGGCCGGTGAGAAGAAGAACGCCGGCCGCTTCGGTGGCTGATCTCACGCCCTGAGCGCGCACGCGGCCCCGGCATCGCGCCGGGGCCGCGTTCTTCGTCCGGGGCCCGCCGCGGGCGGGCTCCGGGCATTGCTACTCTGATTCCGGCGATCTGCCAGGTCAACGTCCTCGACCCCGCTACCGAGGACCCGTTTTGACCGGGCCAGAAGCCACCAAGTACCCTCATTCTTTGTTGTGCGGTGCGCGGCTGCAGCTCGCGCAAGAGGATCGGATCTGCGGATCACGGTCCCGGCGCCGGCGCTGACGGACGTGCCGGTTCCCCGACAAGGGACCGACCGACGTGATCGAGACGGGCTCCGCACTGACTATTCCGACGCGAACGACGACGAGGTAGACCCGTGCGCACGTACAGCCCGAAGCCCGGCGAGGTGACCCGCGCCTGGCACGTGATCGACGCCGAGGATGTTGTGCTCGGCCGGTTGGCAACTCAGGCCGCGACGCTGCTGCGCGGCAAGCACAAGCCGACCTACGCACCGCACGTGGACACCGGCGACTTCGTCGTCGTCATCAATGCGGAAAAGGTTGCCCTCACCGGTAACAAGCGGGACCAGGCGTTCCACTACCGGCACAGCGGCTACCCCGGTGGTCTGCGCAAGCAGTCCTTCGGTGAGGTGCTGGAGAAGCACCCCGAGCGGCTGCTCGAGAAGGCGATCAAGGGCATGCTCCCGAAGAACAAGCTCGGCCGCGCCATGGGCAAGAAGCTCAAGGTCTACGCCGGCTCGGAGCACCCGCACCAGGCCCAGAACCCGCAGCCGTTCGAGATTAAGGCGAAGGTCCAGAAGTGACTGACGAACTTCAGCAGGAAGAGGCAGTGAGCGCCCCGGAGGAGACGGTCGAGGCCGTCGAGACCGTCGAGGCCGAGGAGTCCGCTCCGGCGCCGCTCCCGGTGCCGACCGGTCGCCCGGTGCAGACCGTCGGTCGCCGCAAGGAGGCCGTGGTGCGCGTCCGGCTGGTGCCGGGCAGCGGCAGCTTCAAGCTCAACGGCAAGACCCTTGAGCAGTACTTCCCGAACAAGGTCCACCAGCAGATCGTCAAGGAGCCGCTGGTGACCGTCGAGCGCCTCGAGGGCTTCGACGTGCTGGCCACCCTGCGCGGCGGCGGCCCGTCCGGCCAGGCCGGCGCGCTGCGCATGGCCATCGCCCGTGCGCTGGTCGCCTACGACGCGGACGACCGCCCGGCGCTGAAGAAGGCCGGCATGCTCACCCGTGACGCGCGGGAGAAGGAGCGCAAGAAGTACGGCCTCAAGAAGGCCCGCAAGGCGCCGCAGTTCAGCAAGCGCTGACGCGAATTTCACACGATTTGCGGGAGCAGTCGACAGTCCTCCGTGGACTTCCGGCTGCTCCCGCAGTCGTTTCACAGGGGGTTCGTGCCGCAAATTCCATTGAAATCGAAGGTGTGATTTCAATGGAATTTGCGGACTTGATCATCGGGATGCCTCTCGCCGGGCAGGCCCGCGCCGATGTACGAGGAGGACTTGCTGCTGATGTCTCGGTTGTTCGGCACCGACGGGGTGCGTGGACTGGCCAACGCCGACCTGACCCCGGAACTGGCGATGTCAGTGGCAGCCGCGGCGGCCAGGGTGCTCTACGACCGCGACGACTCGAAGCGCCGCGTGGCGCTCGTCGGCCGCGACCCGCGGGCCAGCGGCGAGATGCTCGAGGCGGCCGTCACAGCAGGCCTGACCTCGGCCGGTGCTGACGTCCTGCGGGTCGGCGTGCTGCCGACCCCGGCGGTGGCGCACCTGGTGGCCGAGCTCGGCGCCGACCTCGGCGTGATGATCTCCGCCTCGCACAACCCGATGCCCGACAACGGGATCAAGCTCTTCGCCGCCGGCGGGCAGAAGCTGCCGGACACCGTCGAGGACGAGATCGAAGCGCGCCTCGACGAGGAGGTCGAGCGCCCGACCGGCACGCACGTCGGCCGCGTGCGCGACGTCACCGACGCGGTGCAGCGCTACGTCGACCACCTGCTCGAATCCGCCCCGCAGCCGCTGAACGGCCTGAAGGTCGTGGTGGACTGCGCGAACGGCGCGGCCTCGACCGCGGCCCCGGAGGCCTACCGCCGCGCGGGCGCCGAGGTGGTGGCGATCAACGCCGAGCCGGACGGCCTCAACATCAACGACGGCGTCGGCTCCACCCACCTCGACGTCCTGCAGGCCGCGGTGGTCGAGCACGGCGCCGACCTGGGCGTGGCGCACGACGGCGACGCCGACCGCTGCCTGGCGGTGGACGCCAGCGGCGCGGTGGTCGACGGCGACCAGATCATGGCGGTCCTCGCGGTGGCCATGCGCGAAGCGGGCGAGCTCACCGACGACACGCTGGTCGCGACGGTCATGAGCAACCTCGGCCTGCACCTGGCGATGCGCGAGCAGGGCGTGTCCCTGCGCACCACGGCGGTCGGCGACCGCTACGTCCTGGAGGAGCTGCGCGCCGGCGGGTTCGCCCTCGGCGGCGAGCAGTCCGGTCACGTCGTGCTGCCCGCCCACGCCACCACCGGCGACGGCCTGCTCACCGCGCTGCGCCTGATGGGCCGCGTCGCGGCCACCGGCACGCCGCTGTCGTCCCTGGTCAAGGTGATGCGCCGGCTCCCGCAGGTGCTGATCAACGTCCGCGTGGCGGACAAGGCGGCGGCGGTCGTGGCGCCCGAGGTCACCGCGGCGGTCGCGGAGACCGAGGCCGAGCTGGGCGAGACCGGTCGCGTCCTGCTGCGCAAGTCCGGCACCGAGCAGCTGGTCCGGGTGATGGTCGAGGCGCAAACGGAGGAGCGCGCGCAGGCCGCCGCCGAGCGGTTGGCCGAAATCGTTGCCGCGATCCGGTGAACTTTGTGATCTAGGTCTCCCATTCCGCCAGGTTTGTGAGATCGTGGTCACATGGGTGCCATCGTTGTCGCCATGTTCGTAGGGCTCGTCGCTGTCGGGCTCGTCGTCGGTATCGTGGTCTTCTCCGCGCTTGCCCTAGCCGGCCTCAAGGCCGTCAACGCAGCGCACGAAGGCCGCTCCTGGTTCGTGAACCGCCGACAGCGGAGTTGAGCCCGCCATGCGAGGGCAGATCTTCGGCGACGTCCTGATGGTCCTGGTCCTGCCGTTGGTGATCATGGTCGTCGGCGGTTTCCTGGCCATCCTCCTGGCCCACAACGGGAACCTCGGCGTCTTCCTGCCCGCCGCTGGCTACTGACCCCGCGAACCCGCCCGCGCCCGCCGATCAGGCGAGGTGCGCGGGCGCTTCCGCATGTGCGGATTGATCGACCTCCCGGCACGGATCGCGCTGTTTCGGATAGGTTCGGTGTCCGAGCCGACGAAGGGAGATTCCTGTGCCGTACGGCGCTCTCTTGATCACGGTCGTCTTGAGTCTGGCCGCCGGTGCTGGCGCGGCAGCGATCGTGGCGAACATGATGATCAAGAAATCAGCCCGGCAGCAGCTCCCGCAGTCGATGCCTCCGCAAGCACCGCAGCAGAGCTTCGGCTACGGCCCCTACCAGCAGTGACGTTTCGCAGGAGGAAGTTGTGCCCGCTCTGCTCGCAATGTTGATCTGCCTGGTCCTCGGTGCCGGCGGGGGTGCGCTGACGGCCTTCTTGATCGTCAAGAGCAAGCTCGGCGCCCAGGCTCAGCCGATGGCCACCCCGCAGCAGGGCTTCGCCCAGCAGCCGCAGCAGTACCCGCCCCAGCCGGGTTACGGCCAGCCCCCGCAGGGCTTCCCGCAGCAGCCCCCGCAGCAGGGCTTCCAGCAGCAGCCCCCACAGCAGGATTTCGGCCAGCCGCCTTACCCGCCGCAGTGATCTGACGATCGCTGCGGGATCGCGGCGCGTCCAGCTGGCATCATCTTGCGCATGGGTTCGCTGGTGGTCTACATCATTCCCGTGCTGCTGCTCCTCGCGCTGGTGGTCGTGGCCATCGTCGTGACGATGAAGCGCCGGAAGCAACCGGCCCCGCCGCCGCAGCAGTTCGGCTACCCGCCCCAGCAGGGCTTCCCGCAGCAGTACCCGCCTCAGCAGGGCTTCCCCCAACCTCCGCAGCAAGGCTTCCCGCAGCAGCCTCCGCAGCAGGGCTTCGGTCAACCCCCGCAGGGGCCGTTCCCGCCGCAGTGATCTGACGAATTCCGCAGAGTCGCGGTTTTTCGGCTGTCGTGATCTCGCGCATGGGTTCGCTGGTGGTCCTCGTCGTGACGAAGCGTCGGCAGTGGGCGATGCAGCAGCAGCGCCCGCCCCTGCAGTGAGCGTTCCCTTCGCGGATGCAAGTACCTCGTTGGTTTCCGGCATTTCGCACAGGTGGACCTGTCAAGATTGGAACCAAGCAAGGACTGGGCACCGTCGAACGCAGTAGCGGCCGACGTGCTGCGGTTTGACGGTGGAGGGGAGATTCACGGTGAGTGGGCTGGGCGCCAATACTGGCGAGCTTGCATCTGCCGCGACATCGATCAAGGGATGCTCGCAGGCCATCGGGGAGCTGAAGAACGGGGTATCGGCCTCCAAGCTGGGGAAGAACGACTTCGGGCGCGAGCACACCGGTGCCGCTGACCCGTACTTCGAGGGCCTGAAGAAGATCTCCAAGGCGCTGGAGAAGAACGCCTCGGTTACCGATGGCTTCGCGGACAACCTCAACTCGGCCGCTCGCGGCTACGAGTGGGACGACAGCAACAACGCAGCCGAGGTCGGTAAAGCCGGTGGTGACCAGTGAGTGACCCGAACCGCGAGTACCCGTCCTGGCCGGATGTCAAGAAGGTTCTCGACGACCCGAATGTTCCTGACGAACACAAGCGGGACCTCGTTCGGAACCTCAAGGACGAAAGCACTCTCTATGGGGGGTTGGAGCGCAAGCGGGCAGAGGATGCCGACTCGGACGACCCGGGCGCAGCCGTTGACAAGTTCGAGGAAGACCTCGCCCAGTACGAGCAGAAGTACAAGGTCAACTACGACCAGACCCACGATGCCTCGAAGGACACCGATGTCCGCGATGCCTTCGACTCGGCAAAAAAGGCTGGCGAGGACGAAAGCAACTACGACAAGGCCGTCAAGGACAACAAGGGTGCGCTCGAGGACATCACGCGAAAGTCCTCGGACGGTGGCGCCGGGTGCTCGAACTCGAACGAGATCCTGAAGCAGGGCGAGCCTGCCCTGGACTACTTCGGCAACTTCGCTCCGCTTTACAAGGAATTGCCGGGACACATGCGGAAGGATCCCCCGAAGGGTGACCCGTCGAAGGAGGCCGTGCAGAAGCGCTACGACGAGCAGCGCGATATCAACTTCGCCAACTTCAAAGCAGACGCCGACGAGCTGAAGAACGCAGCGAAGACCCAGCGCGAGCAGAGCCAGGCCATGGCCGACAAAATGGCATCGGTCTGGGGTGGCTGGACCGGTGCAGCGTCCTCTGCGTCGCAAGGTAATTTTGCGGATATCAATGCTGGCGCTTCGAAGGTTGGCGATTACCTCGGCGACACCTCGCAGATCATCGATGATGCTGTTCACAACGTGTCCAAGGCGGTTGTGGATAAGGCCAGCAACGTTCTTGATTCTGTTCCCGATCGAAACACCGTCGGTGGTCGGACCGCCGACCAGGTTCGAAAAATCGTGGACTGCGCGTTGAAGGACGATGCGGACGAAGACACGATGATCACGGTCTGCGGTTACTTCGGAATCGAGGTCGACAACGGGTGCACCGAGGATGATAATTTCAAGAGAGCGGTAATGAGGGAGTCGGGGGACTGGCTGCGAGGAACTTTTTCCCCCGACTTTGAGCAGAAGTACAATTCTGTAATCAAGATCTGTGACGACACCAAGAAAGCAGTGGACGATCACTGGAAGGTGTTGACGGACCACCTGGCAAAGGTGGAGGAAGATCCGTTCAAGAACCCCGGCGGCAAGGACGATGGCGGGGACAAGCCGAACGGCGACAAGCCGGCCGGTGATCAGGGTGGCGGAAACACCGGCGGCGGTGGCGGTACCGGCACTGGTGGTGGTGGCACTGGTGGTGGCGGAGGCGGCACTGGTGCTGGTGGGGGCGGCACTGGTGCTGGTGGGGGCGGCACTGGTGCTGGTGGGGGCGGCACTGGCGCTGGTGGTGGAGGCGGGATCCCCAAGCCGCCGGACGCCCCCGAGATGCCAAAGCCGCCGGAGATGCCGAAGCCGCCGGAGATGCCAATGCCTGGTGAAGGCGGCGGCGGTGGTGCCCCTGGCGACCAGGAGAAGGTCACGCTCGGTGAGGGCAAGGACGCGGTGAGCGTTCAGGAGCCCGGTCCCGACGGCAAGACCAAGGTCGAGGTGATGGGCCCCGACGGCAAGCCGAAGACCTACGAGGTCGATTTCGGCAAGCAGGACGGTCCCGGGCAGCCCGGACTTGGTGCGCCGCAGACTCCGCCTGGGCAGGTCGGCCAGGTCCCCGGTCCAGGCGGCGCGCCTGGCGTTGGTGGTCAGGGGGCGGAACCGGTTCAGGTCGGACCGGACGGCAAGGCAGTGATCGAGGACGGTGGACGCACGCTCACCCTCGAGCGCACGCCTGAAGGCGAGATCAAGGTCAGCGTCGACAACGGCAACGGCCAGCCTCCGATGAACCAGACGATCGAGTTCGGCAAGGACTTGCCTGGCGTTCCGAGCCACGGCGGCCCCGCCGGGACCATGCCCGAGGCGTCCACGATGCCCGCGCCGGACAACGGTCCCGGGGTGCCGGGGCAGGGCGGCGCCGGTGCGATGCCCGTCGGCGAAAGCGAATTCAGGCCCGCGCCCGGTGGTGGGGGCGTGCCAGGCCCGGGTGATGGGTCGTTCGGCAGCGCTGCTGGCGGCGTCGGTGGCGGTGGGGTCACGACGATGCCTGCCTTCAACTCTGACGGAGCTCCGGGTGGAGGTGTCGGCGCGGATACGCCGGCGGCGACCACGGCGCAGGCTGCGGGCATGAACTCGTTCACGCCGATGGGCGAGGGCGCGCAGAACTCGTTCGGTAGCAGCTCCGGGCAGCTTTTCGGTGGTGACATCCCGGGTCCGCAACCTGGTGGTGACACCCCTGGTCCGCAGCCAGGCGGAGGTTCCCCGGGGCAGCAGCACCCTGGTGGTGCGGTTGGGGTGTCCTCGTTCGGTGATGTGCCCTCCGGTGGCAATCCGCAGGGAGCGACCGGGGTGTCCTCGATGGGTGGCGACCCGGCTGCGGGCCCGTCGCAGTCCGGCCAGCAAGGCCAGAACCCGAGTGCCGCGGTCGGAGGCGCTGCCGGTGGTGCCGGTGGCGGCGGCATGATGGGGGGCATGGGCATGATGGGCGGCGCTCACGGCGGCCAGCAGGGTGGCGGTGAGCAGGAGCGCTCCAACTCCAGCCCGTGGCGCACCCAAGGACAGCTGTTCGACGACGGTGTCCAGGCTTCCAGCGTTCGGTTCCAATCCGTGCTCGGCGAAGACCGGGAAAAGTGAGCAATAGGTGGGGACGATGAGCGATTCGCCGAGTGAGGCTGTGCTCGCAGCCCGGCGGAAGTTCGAGGAGATCAGTTCGACCACGGCCGCGAAGCTCAGCGAGAGCGCCCAGCGTTCCATCGAGTCGAGCGAGAAGGCCAACGAGTCCACGAAGAACTTCACCGAGAAGGTCCAGAAGGTGGAGGGCCGCGTGCGTGATCTCATCGCGCAGCGGGCTCGGGATTCCCAGCGGGACAACGAGATCCAGCTCGCAGCCGAGGACGACGAAGAGCCGCAGGATGAGGTCGCCGCGGAGTACGCGGATCTCATCGCCAGCTACCCGGTCGCCAAACCCGCCGAGGTCACACCGGCTTCGGCGGAACCGGGTTCGGCGGCACCGAACTCAGTTGAGCCGAGGCCGGTGGGGCGAGGGCCGGGGGTGCAAGGCGGTGTGGAACAACCGTCGGTGGATCCGCGCTGGCAGGTCCAGGCAGGCCGATTCGGGCGCCGGGACCAGCAGGTGACGGCGCCGCCACCTGCGGCGCCGCCGAAGCCGCCGTCAGCGCCCAAACCGGCGCCGCGTCGCCAACCGGCTTTCGACGATGACGACGACTTCGAGAACCAGAGCTGGCTGAGGTGATGATTCGGGGCCGGAACTTCTCCAGTTCCGGCCCCGGTTTCTCATGTGGCTAGCGCAAGCTGCGTTTGAGCGGTGGGAGCAGGCCGAGTGCCAGGGGAGCGATCCCGGCAAGCGCGGTGAAGACGAAGATCATTTTGATCCCGTCGACGATCTTGTAGAAGCTGACTTGCTCCGGGTAGATCTGCACGAGGCTGACGATGCTGCCCGTCCAGTTGAAGATGAAGGCGACCACGGCGGCAGCACCACCGAGCACGGTCAGCAGTGCACCTTTCTGCTTTCCTCGGAACAGCAGGATCGAGCCGAGTACCAGGAGTGCACCACCGCCCATCAGGCTGAGGACGCCGAGGACGTAGAGGATTTCCCCGGGTATTGA
>NZ_JBEOVY010000071.1:0-26242 GCF_040295745.1 Saccharopolyspora sp. NPDC002686 | reverse complement strand
GCCGTTCGTGCTGGCCGGATCGCTGTCGATGGCCTACAGCGCCTACGCCGCGATCGGCGCCTACGGGGTGGCGATCGTCAGCAGCAAGCTGGCGCTGCCGGTGTGGGCGGGCTGGCTGGTCGGCCCGCCCGTCGCCGCCCTGGTGGCGGTCGGGCTCGGGCTGGCCACCCGCCGCCTGTCGAGCTTCTTCCTGGCCGCGGTGACGCTGCTGTTCGCCGAAGCGTTCGCCGAGTGGCTGGCAACGGCGGAAGGCCTCACCGGCGGCAGCGCGGGCCTGTTGAACCTGCCGTTCCTGGACTTCTTCGGCTGGCAGCCCGCTCCGGAGCACATGGTGCTGCTGGCCGCGGTGCTGGTGTGCCTGCTGACCTTCGCGCTGGACCGGCTGCGCCATTCGCCGTGGGGCGTGCTGGTGCAGACGATGCGGGAAACCCCGATCGCGGTGGAGGCCGTCGGGGTCCGGGTGCCCACCCTGCAACTGGTCGCGCTCGGGCTCGGCGCAGCGATCGCCGCGCTGGGCGGGGCGTTGTTCACCACGTTCGCCAGCGCGGTCAACCCGAAGACGTTCGGGACGAGCGTGGTGTTCCTGGCGGTGTTCATGCCGTTGATCGGCGGCCGGCACAGCCCGTGGGGCTCGCTGCTCGGTGCGGGCGTGGTGACGTGGCTGACCCTGGACCTCGACCAGCTCGGGGCCAGCGGAACGCTGATGGTCGCGCTCGGCGTGCTGGTGATCATCCTCGTCGCACCGCGCGGCCTGCTCGGTTACTTGCGGGCGGGGTTCGCCCTGGTGCGGGAACGGAGGTGGAGCGGTGCTGCTCGACGGTAGTGGGCTGGGCAAGGACTACGGCGGCGTGCGCGCGCTGTCGGAGGTGTCGATCCGGGTCGACCGAGGTGAGGTGCTGGGCCTGGTCGGGCCGAACGGGGCGGGCAAGACGACGCTGGTCGACCTGATCTCCGGCGCGCAGCGCGCCGACGCCGGAACGCTCCTGCTGGACGGGACACCGCTGCGCGGACCGGCGTCCAGCCGCGCCCGGGCGGGGCTGGCCCGGACGTTCCAGCACCCGCAGCTGGCCCCCGACCTGTCGGTGCGCGACAACCTGGTGCTGGGCCGGTTGGCCGCACGGCACGGCCGCTGGTGGGACCTGGTTCGCGGGATCGCCACAGGTGTGCTGCACCCGCGGTCGGCGTCCGACGACGCGGCCGTGGAGCGGCTGGCGGCGGAGCTGGGGATCGGCGGACTGGACCGGGCTGCCGGTGACCTGACCTTGGGCGAGCAGCGGCTGGTCGAGGTCGGTCGCGCGTTGGGGCAGGAACCGCTGGTGCTGCTGCTGGACGAACCCTTCGCCGGGGCCGACGCGCACGGCATCAGCGGGATCAGCGACGCGATCCGCGCGGTGCGGCAGCGCGGGCACGGGGTGGTGCTGGTGGACCACAACATCGACCTGGTGTCGGCACTGGTGGACCGGATGATGCTGCTGGAGCTGGGCGCCGTCGCTTTCGACGGTGATCCGGCTGACTGCCTGGCGAGCCCGCAGCTGCGCCGCGCGTACTTCGGTGAATGGGCGGAAGGGCTCTCCGATGTCAGCTGATCTGGTCGTCGAGGACCTCGACGTCTCCTACGGACGTGCGACGGCCGTCGCGGGCGTGTCGTTGACGGCGCCTGCCGGTTCGGTGACGGCGTTGGTCGGGCCGAACGGGGCGGGCAAGAGCAGCCTGCTGCTGGCGATCAGCGGTGCGGTCGCGGCGAAGGGGCGGATCCTGGTCGGCGGCATCGCCGTCGCGGCGATGCCGGCGCGGGAGCGCACCCAGGCCGGGATCGCGCTGGTGCCGCAGGGCCGCCAGCTTTTCCCGCGCATCAGCGTGGTGGACAACCTGCGGGTGTTCGCCGAGCACCTGCGGTTGCCGCGCAGCGCGGTGGATTCGGCGCTGGACCGGTTCCCGGTGCTGCGGGAGCGGGCGGACCGGCTGGCCGGGGTGCTCAGCGGCGGTGAGCAGCAGATGCTGGCGGTGTCGCGGGCGTTGCTCGGGGAACCGAAACTGCTGCTGCTCGACGAGATGGCGACCGGACTGGCTCCGGCCGTCGTGCAGCGGCTGGCCGAAACCGCCGTGGCGCTGGCCCGTTCGGGTGTGGCGGTCCTGCTCGCCGCACCCGAGCTGGGGATGCAGCGGCGGATCGTGGACCGCGGCTACGTGCTGGTTCGGGGGCAGATCGTGTCGGAGGAGACCGGGGCGGCGTTGGAGGACGCCTACCGTCGTTCGCTCGGGATCGGGGCCGGTTCGTGATCGCTGTGGTGGGTGTCGGCGCGATCGGCGCGGTGACGGCGGCGGCGCTGGAGCTCGCCGGGCACGACCTGGTGCTCTGCGCCCGCCGGGAGCGGCGGCTGACCGTGCGCCTGGATGACGGCAGCCGCCACCGGCTGCGGTCGCCGTGGGTGACCGATCCGGATCAGGTGGGGCCGGTGGATCTCGTCGTGCTGGCGGTGAAAGCCCATCAGACCGGGGCAGCGGTGCCGTGGCTGCGACGGCTGCGCAGCGAGCGGACGCCAGTGCTGGTGTTGCAGAACGGCGTCGAACACGCGGAGCGGCTGGCCGGTGCAGTGCCCGCCGAGTGCGTGGTGCCCGGGATCGTGTGGTGCACCGCGGAAGAGATCGCGGGGGAGGTCCTGGTCCGGCCCGGCGAGCAAGCGATCGAGGTACCGGCAGGGGATGCGCTCGGCGGGGTTTTCGACGGTTCCTTCCTGCGGATCCGGCCGGTCGAGGACTTCACCACGGCGGCGTGGCGGAAACTGGTGTTCAACGCAGTCGTCGCGGTGGAGGCGCTGACCGGTCGCCGGGCCGAGGTGTTCCACGAGCCCGAGGTGCGTTCCCTGGCGCGGGATCTGGCGGTCGAATGCGTCGAGGTCGCCACCGCGGCGGGCGCTCGGCTGCCCGCCGGGTTCGCCGACCACGTGGTGGAGGTGCTCCTGTCGCTGCCACCCGAGAACGGGACGTCGATCCTCTACGACCGGTGCGCGGGCCGGGAACTGGAGTGGGACGCCCGCAACGGCGTGATCAGCCGTGTCGGGGCGGCTCACGGCATCCCCACCCCGATCAGCGACGTCCTGGTCCCCCTGCTGGCCGCAGCTCGGTGACGACTGCGGGAAGCCGTCGATCACCTCCGCAGAAACGGATTGGCGGGCTGTCCGTCCATAGTGGACCCGTGCAGCGACCCTCCTGCCGGTCGTGCCCCGCGGGTCGGCGGGGGAGCGCGAGGCGAAGAGAGCACGCAGCGGTGCGGCCGGTGAGGTGCCGTGCTGGCGTCCAGTTGGTCCATTGAACTCGATCACGGCGTCGATAGCGTGGGAGGGGAGAGGGTCGTTTCTCTGGGGGACAAGTGAAATCCGGTGAAGACTACGAAGCTCTTCTCGCCGAGCAGCGGGCGCGGCTGCAGCGGATCAGAGAGCAGGGCACCTCGGCATCTGAACCGCGCACCGGTGGTCAGGAGTTCGCCGCGACGGCGGGCGACGGGGCGGTGCGCGTGGTCGTGCGGGACCGCCGGCTCGTCACGGTGGAGATCGCCCCGCGGCTGATCGGGGGATCGCGGCGCGAGGTTTCGGAGGTGCTGCGCGAGGCGATCAACCAGGCGCTGGCGCGATCGCTGGCCGAGTCGCCGCAGGCAGGGGATCCGACGCCGGATCTGGGGTCGCTCGGTGACCAGCTCTCCGAATTCGCCCGCCGAGGTGCTGAGGAACTGCGCAGGATCCAGGGCGCGGTGGAGCGGAACATGGCCGAGCTCGCGGGCAAGGTCCAGATCAGCGGCGACGCCTCACCGCAGTACGTGGACTTCCTCTACGAGGACGCGCTGGAAGTCGTGCGGTCGATGCAGTCCGCGCTCGCCGGCAGCCCCTCCGAACCGGCCGTCGGCGAGGGGTGGGACGAGTCGGAAGAGGTCGAGGCCGTCGTGAGCCAGGGCGAGCTGGCCGAGCTGGCGCTGACCGGCTTCGCCCTGCAGATGCCACCAGGAGAACTGGGTGGCGCCGTGTCCGAGGCGGTGAACGACGCGCTGATCGAGTGGGAGGAACGCAGCGCTGCCACCGCGAACCGGGGAGTGGACGTCGAGGCGCTGCGGAAGCTGGGGGAGCGAGCTGACGCGGTCAGGGCGCAGAGCATGCAGCACCTGCGCAACTACACGGACAGCATGACTTCGATCATGCGCAACGCCGAGTGATGGGGGAACGCACCGTGGCAGAGGGTTTTCAGGTATTCCCGGACGACATCGGCGCATCGGCCGGGAAATTGCTCGAGATCGGGCAGTCGCTGGGGAGCGACATCGACTCGTTCCAGGCGCAGACCGAGTCCCTGACCAGTGGCTTCGGTGACGACGACCTCGGGTCGGCCATCGCCACGATCTACCAGGCCGCCTCTGAAGCGGCGTTCGAGAGCTTCCACGACAACGCCGAGGGGCTCGGCGAGATCGGCCAGGAGCTGCAAGCCATGGCCGAGGAGTACAGCCAGATCGACGTCGCCCACCAGGAAGCGTTCCAGCAGCTGATGGGGAGGATGACATGACCAGCGGGATCATGCTTCCGCCCGAACTCTCCGGGCTGCTCAACACGCTCGGCTTCAACTGGCCGCTCAGCGACGAGGGCAAGCTCTACGACCTCGGCGGGCAGTGGTCGGGGTTCGCGGACAAGCTCTCACCCGCCGCAGCCGAAGCGGACAGCCACGCGCAACAGGTCCAGGGCCAGAACACCGGTGAGGCCGTGGACGCGTTCGGCACGTTCTGGGGCGACGGCGAAGCACCGAAGACGAACCTCGAGGACGGGGCCACCGCTTCCACGATGATCGGCACGGGGATGTACGTCGCCGCCGGTGTCGTGGTGGCGTTGAAGACCGCCGCGGTGGTCCAGCTGGCGATGCTCGCCGTGCAGATCGCCCAGGCGATCGCCACCGCGGTGCCGACCTTCGGCGCCTCGCTGCTGGAGATCCCGGTCTTCAAGCAGATCACCAAGATGCTGCTGGACCAGGCGCTCGACCTCGCGATCAATTCGGTGCTCAATGGCTAGGACCAGAGGAGGCGGGAAAGCCGCGGGCAAGGCCGCTGCCGGGATCCTGTCGCCGGCGACCGCCAAGCTGCGGAGGAGCAAGCGGCTCAGGAGCGCGGCCGCGGGTGGTCCCAAGCCGGCGCCGAAGCCCGGCCCGAAGTCCGGTCCGGTCGACATCAAGGTCCCGAAGTGGGCGACCCCGGCCGAGAAGGCGCAGTTCCGCGAGTACGTCAAGGGCGCCAACGAGGCCAACCGCAAGGGCCTGCTCTCCAAGAGCGGTCGAGTGGCCTCCGGTTCGTCGGGGGCGCGCAAGGCGGCTGAGCGCGAGGCCCGGGCGGAGCGCTTGCGGGCGAAGAAGGCGGGCAAGCCGTACCAGGGGGTGGCGGCGCACATCCCCGACGCGACCTGGCTCGGCCACGGCAAGCCCTACGCGTGGGGCGACCACACCTCGCGGGTGAACAGTTCGATCGCCGGTCAGCAGAACCGGTACCCGATCGGCTACAAGCCCTCGACATTTAGACTCAAGTAGTCCGCTGTGCGAGCCTTGGCGCTGGACAGCAACGCGGCAACCAGGAGGGAACCACACCATGCCCGCCGAGGCAGAAATGCCGCCCTGGCCGGATCTGATCGCTGAGATGGGCGAGCTGCGCGAGCAGGTGAGCCACATCGACGAGGACATGTTCCCCTTCACCGTCCCGCACCTGGCCGCGACCCCGGACCAGATCGCCGCCGCCGAACAGCGCCTCGGCCACCCGCTGGACCCGCAGCACCGGTCGTTCCTGTCCTACGGCAACGGCTGGCCGGACTTCTACCTGGGGTCGAGCCTGCTGAGCACCGAGGACTTGGGCCAGGGCCCCAACTGGGCGAAGGCCAACCAAGTCCTGGACGCCCTGTACGAGGGCGTGGACGACCCGGACGTGCTGCCGCCCCGCGCCGACATCTACCCGTTCACGGTCAGCGAGGACACCGCCTCGGTGTTCGTGTTCTGGCGGGGCAGCGAGCTCGACGAAGGCGGGCACACCGTGCTGTGGCTGCCGTGGGCGGACACCGATCCGATGCCGAACTTCTTCGAGTTCTACCGCATGGTGTACCAGGAGTACGAATCGGAGCTCGAAGCCGACGACTCGTGACGAAGTCCGGAGGCGGGAGCGCGCGGCGGGATCCGATCCCGCCCGCCGATCGGCGAACGCCGTAGCTACGGGCGGCTGTCGACGGGTTCGCCGGTCATGTCGGCGGTGTGGGTTTCGCGCATGAACCACACGCACACCGCGCAGATCAGGGCGATCAGCACGAGGTACGCCGAGATCGGCAGGGACGAACCGGTCGACGCGATCATCTGGGTGGCCAGGATGGGGCTGAGGCCGCCGCCGACGATGCTGCTGGCGTTGTAGGCGACGGAGGAACCGGTGTACCGGTACCGCGTCGCGAACAGTTCGGGCAGGAAAGCGCCCATCGGGGCGAACAGCGCGGCGAACGCGATCATCCCGACCGACATGCCGATGCCGATGAGCAGCGGGTGCCCGGTGTTGATCAGCCCGAACAGCGGGAACGCCCACACGACGGCCAACCCCGCGGCGCCCAGGCACACCCGACGTCGACCGACCCGGTCGGAGAGCACGGCGAAGACCGGGGTGGCCACGCCCATCACCGCCGCGGCGATCATGGAGCAGACGATCAGCATGTTCTTGTCGAGGTCCAGCACCTCGGTGCCGTAGGAGAGCGAGAACGTGGTGATCGTGTAGAACAGCGTGTGCGCGAGGATGAACGAGCAGGTGGCCAGCACCAGGGTGCGGGGCTGGCGCTTGATCACCTCGACGATCGGGGCCTTGGACTTCTCGTGCTCCCGCATGGCCTTCTCGAACACCGGTGTCTCGGCGATCTTCATCCGCACGTAGAAGCCGACGACGAGCAGCAGCGCGCTGGCCAGGAACGGCACCCGCCAACCCCACGATTCGAACGCCGCGTCCGACAGCGTGCCGCCGAGCACCAGGAACGCCGTTCCGGCGACGACGAACCCGACCGCCGGCCCGACCTGCGGGAAGCTGGACCACAGCCCGCGGCGGTTCTCCGGGGCGTACTCGGTCGCCAGCAGGACCGCGCCGCCCCATTCACCGCCGAGGCCGAACCCCTGCAAGAACCGGCACAGCACCAGCAGCACCGGGGCACCGATCCCGATCGTCTCGTAGGTCGGCAGCAGGCCGATCGCGACCGTCCCCGTTCCCATCGTCAGCAGGGAGACGATCAGCATCGTCTTGCGGCCGATCCGGTCGCCGAAGTGGCCGAACACCACCGCACCCACGGGGCGGGCCACGAACCCGACGCCGAACGTGGCGAACGCGGCCAGCGTCCCGGCGAGGGCCGAGAACGTGGGGAAGAACAGGTGCCCGAGAACGAGCGCGGCAGCGGTCCCGTAGATGTAGAAGTCGTAGAACTCGATCGCGGTGCCGATGAAGGTGGCGGCCGCGATTCGCGATCTCGGCACCGCGGCCGGCGGTGCGGCGGTGGTGGGCATGGCTACTCCTTCGTGGCCGGTCGAGCCGCGGCTGGGCGGTGTGGCCCTCGGTGCCCGATCCGTGGTCCGTTCTCGGCCCAGGTGTGCAGGGAGTATGTTCCGGCAGCGTCCACGTCACGACCTCCTCGTGTCGAAGCCTCGCCCACCGACTTCCTCCTGTTGTAGAAAAGCGCAGGTCGAACCGCTCAGCTCGGATCGTCGAGCAGCGCCATCATCCGCACGCCGAGGTGCAGGGCCAGGCGGTTGTCACCGTTGGCCAGGCTGAGCCCGGTGATCTGCTCGATCTGGTGCAGCCGGTAGTACAACGAGGTCCGGTGGATGTGCAGCGCCGCGGCCGCGTCCGGCCCGGAGCCGGCGTTGTCCAGGTAGACCGCGAGGGTCCTGACCAGCCGCCCGTGCGGATCGTTCGCGATCAGCTCGTTGAGCGCCGCCGGGAGCAGCCGGGCAGTGAGCCGGTCGTCCGGGATCTGCAGCAACGTCGCGTAAACGCCGAGCTCTTCCCAGAACACGACGTCGGCCGCATCGGGCAGGGTTCGTGCGCTGCGGGCCGCTGTGGACGCTTGTTCCCGCGAGATCCACGCTTCGGCCAGACCGCCAGCGGTGGTCCCGATCCCGACGACGCATCGCGCCGCCCCACCGAGGGCATCGCGGACCTGCTTGGCGACCATCGCGCCTTGGTCCCGCAGGTGTTCCTTCGGCGCCGGTGCGCTCTGCAGCAGGAAGCCGCGGTTTCCGTCGACTGCGAGGGCGAATTCGGCGAAGCGGTTGCGCGAGACGGCTTCGAGCGCCACCCGGAGGGCCACCTCCACCTGCGCTTCTTCCTTCTCCGGTGCGACGACTTCAGCGATGCTGACGGTCGCGTGATGTCCACCGCGAAGCCAGCCCTGCCCGCTCAGCGCCCGTTGTGCGGCCGTTCGTCGCTCCGCCGTTCCGCAGAGCAGTTCCAGCACAGCCCCTTCCCTCGCGACGCGCTGCTCGTCTTCGGCGACGAAGTCCCGGTACAGCAGCGCCGCCATCGCCGCAGCGGAGTCCTCGATGGCGCCGATGTCGGCTTCGGTGAGCGATTCCGGGTCGATCACCATCAGCAGGCCGAGGAGCTCGCCGCGGCACCGGATCGGCCTGCACAGGCGGGCCCGCATGTGCAGGTCCGCCCGGGCCGGGATGACGCCCGGTCCGGTCCACTCGGTGATGCCTTGCGACAGCATGTGCCCGATGGCCGCGCTGCCGCCCTCGCGCTGCAGCACCGCGTGGACGCGCACCTCGTCCTCGTCGCCGAAGTGCCTGCTCGCGCACTTCAGGTGGACCGAAGGATCGTTGATCGCGACCGATCGGCCGATCTCCTCGGCCAGCGCGTCGACCATCCGCTGCAGATCGCTACCGCTCATGTCCAGTGCGTGCGGCCGGTGGTCCGCACTGCTCCTCTCCGATGTCGTCATCGTCGTCGTCGGGGCAGTTCACGCTCCGGAGCACCGCTCGAAGGGGCGTCGACTAGGAATTTTCTACAGCGGAAGGAAGATTCGCGGCAAGGTCTCGACGACGTGCGGTGTCGGCGGAGCGGTTGTGGTGCCAATACTCGGTCCTCTGAGGTGGTCCACGCGGGCGAACCCCACCGTCGCCTTCGAACCGTTCATCGCAGGAGAGCACGAGGGACTCGAATCATGGGCAACCGACTGACCGGAAAGGTCGCGCTCGTCTTCGGTGCCGGTTCCAGCGGCGCAGGGATGAGCAACGGGAAAGCCGCAGCGCTGACCTTCGCGCGAGAAGGAGCCGCCGTTGCCGCGATCGACATCAACCCGGAGGAAGCCGACCGCACCGCCAGCGCGATCCTCGACGAAGGGGGGACCGCTGTCGCGATCGAGGCCGACATCACCTCCGAAGAGCAGGTCGCCGCAGCTGTCGTCTACGCCGAACGGCGACTCGGCACACCATCGGTCCTGCACAACAACGTCGGGCTCGCGCGCACCGGCGACCTCGCCGACCTCGACCTGCGGACCTGGCAGGACGTCTTCTCGGTCAACGTGACCGGAGCGTTCCTGACCTGCAAGCACGTCTTGCCCCGCATGGTCGGGGCGGGCCGGGGCGCGGTCGTCAACGTCTCGTCGATCGCGGCCATCCGCGACACGGGCTACCCCTATCCCAGCTACAGCGCGGCCAAAGCCGCGGTCAACCAGCTCACCGTCGCACTGGCCCTGCGGTACGCGGCCGACGGCATCCGGGTGAACGCGGTGGTCCCGGGTCTGATCGACACGCCTCTCGTCTCGCAGCAGGTGATTTCCGGAGCCGCCGACGCCCAAGCCGCGCTCGACGAGCGGAATGCCGCCAGCCCCACCGGCCGGGTCGGGACGCCGTGGGACGTCGCTTCCGCGGCGCTGTTCCTCGCATCCGACGAATCCGCCTACGTCAACGGGGTTTGCCTCCCCGTCGACGGGGGGCTTTCCATGCGGTGCGCCTGAAACCGCCAACTCCTGCGGGGATTCGCGGCGTTGAGCTTCCCGCCGGCCTGTTGGTAGGTTGGCCCGATCGGTGCAATGCCCAGGGGAGATCACGTGAACCTCCATCGTCTGCTGGTCGAGCGGAACCGGAAGTCCGGCCCGATCAAGGTCGGCGTCATCGGGGCCGGGAAGTTCTCCTCGATGTTCCTCACCCAGGCACTGCACATCGAGGGCCTGCACCTGGTGGGCGTCGCCGATCTCAGCCCGGATCGCGCCCGCGCTGCGCTCGCTCGAACCGGTTGGCCGTCCGAGCGGTACGCCGCCACGTCCTTCGACGAAGCGCTGCGCACCGGCGGTACGCACGTTTCCGACAGCGCGGACGACCTCATCGACGTGCCCGGTCTCGAGGTGGTTCTCGAGATCACCGGCGATCCGATCGCCGGCACCCACCACGCCGTTCGCGCCATCGACGCCGGTCGCCACGTCGTCATGGTCAACGTCGAGGCGGACTGCCTGGTCGGACCGCTGCTCGCCGAACGCGCCCGCCGGGCCGGCGTCGTCTACACGATGGCCTACGGCGACCAGCCCGCCTTGATCTGCGAGCTCATCGACTGGTGCCGCACCGTCGGCTTCGACGTGGTCGCGGCAGGCAAGGGCACCAAGTACCTGCCGGAGTACAGCAGCTCGACCCCGGACACGGTCTGGGACCACTACGGCTTCACCGCCGAGCAGCTGGCCGGCGGCGACTACAACCCCAAGATGTTCAACTCGTTCCTCGACGGGACCAAGTCGGCGATCGAGATGGCCGCCGTCGCCAACGGCACGGGCCTCCAGCCGCAGGACGAGGGCCTGCTCTTCCCGCCGGTCGGGGCCGACGACCTGGCCACCGCGCTGCGGCCGAAGGAGCTGGGCGGTTCGCTGACCCGGCGCGGCACGGTCGAAGTGGTCTCCAGCCTCAACCGCGACGGGACGGAGGTCGACCGCGACCTGCGCTGGGGCGTGTACGTCACCTTCGAGGCCCGCACCGACTACGCGGTCCAGTGCTTCGCCGAGTACGGCGTGCGCACCGACCCCACCGGCCGCTACGGGTCGCTCTACCGCCCGTACCACATGATCGGCCTCGAACTGGGGGTCTCCATCGCCTCCGCGGTGCTGCGCGGCGAGCCCACCGGCACCGCCGACGCCTTCCGCGGCGACGTCGTCGCCGTCGCCAAGCGCGACTTGAAGGCCGGCGAGGTGCTGGACGGTGAAGGCGGATTCATGGTCTACGGCAAGCTCGCCCCGGCCCACGCCTCCCTGGCCGCCGAAGCGCTCCCGATCGGCTTGGCGCACGGCTGCAAACTGCTGAACGACGTACCTGCGGGCGCGATGCTGAGCTGGTCGGACGCCGACCTCGACGACTCGGTGCTCGCGGTGAAACTCCGCCGCGAACTCCAGGAGCGCTGACCGGAGCCGCACAGGGCCAACCCCTTGGGGTCGGATCCACTGTGGACGAGTCACCAGTGGTGCAGAGGTCAACTCGGCATATGACGGTTACCTTCCGAGCGCGGCTTGGCATCGGAGCAGATCGGCTTTGAAGGTGTCGAACCGCTCTGCGTCGAGGACGTTTCGCAGGTCGCGTTCGAGATCTCCCATGATGGCGTCGGAGCGCTCCATCTGGGCCAGGCCGCGGGGCGTCGGGACGATCAGCTTCGCGCGCCGGTCGCGGGGGTCGGGTTCCCGGTTGACGTAGCCGAGTTGCTCCAGTTCGTCGAGCAGCTTGCTGACGACCTGCTTGTGCACGCCCGAGCGTCGGGACAGGTCGACGGCCCGGCTGCCGTCTTCGTCGAGGTAGGCGAGCACCGCGCCGTGCTGGGGGCGGAGGTCGTCGAAGCCCTCGTCGGCGAGGCGGCCGAACAGGGTTCGCTGGACGCCGTGCAGCAGCCTGGCGGTGAGGATTCCGATGTCGGGATCCTGGTCCTTCTTCTCGCTCCGGCGCGCCTCGCCCATGGAATGGTCACCTTTCTTGACGATCACCTTTGCTTACCATAACGTGCGGTCGCGGCGTCCGACGAGTGGGCGCACGGGAAGAGCGGATGATCATGACTGCCACACCGCAGGTCCACGGTTCCACGACTCCGGCTTTCGAGCCGGTCCGAGCCGCCTTCGCCGACGTCGCCGCGCGTGAGCCCGGGCTGGAAGCTCAACTCGCGGTGTACCACCAGGGCGTGCCGGTGGTGGATCTGTGGACCGGCGGCGAATCGACCGGTGACTCGCTCCTCGCCCTGTACTCCACCGGGAAGGGCGCCGCATTCCTGGTGCTCGCCCTCCTGGTGCAGGAGGGCGCCATCGACCTCGACCGCCCCGTCGCCGCGTACTGGCCCGAGTTCGCGACGGCCGGCAAAGCCGAGATCACCGTGCGCCAGCTCGCCTCCCACCAAGCCGGTCTCCTCGGCGTGGCCGGGGGGTTCAGCGAGGACGAGCTCTCCGACGACCGCCAGCTCGCCGCGCGGCTCGCGACCCAGGAACCGCTGTGGACACCGGGGAGCGGTTACGGCTACCACGCGTTCGTGATCGGTGCGCTGATCGGCGAGGTCGTGCGCCGGGTGACGGGTCGGTCGCTGCAGGAGGTCTTCGACGAACGCATCCGGCGACCCCTCGGACTCGACTTCTACCTGGGGCTCCCCAGCGCGGAGGAGGACAGGTTCCTGCCCGCGCTGCCGTTGCTGCCGGAAGAGCAAGCCGCCCAGGCGTTGCCGTCGCCGGATTCGTACACCGGGATCGCGTTCAACCTCAACGCCCCTGCTCCGACCGACCTGGTGACGTTCGGCAACAGCCGAGTGGTCCACCAGCGCGGGCCCGCCTCCTCGGGAAGCGTTGGCACGGCACGAGGTGTCGCCCGCATGTACGCCGCAGCGCTCACCGGCCTCGACGGCGGTCCCGCGTTCCTCCTGCCGCGCACCGTCGAGGAGTTCACCCGGAAGCAGTCGACCGGTGTCGACCTGGTGACCGGCGAGCGGGACCACTTCCTCCTCGGGTTCGAAGCTCAAGCATCCCGCTACCCGACGCTCAGCCCTCGCGCGTTCGGCCACAGCGGAGCCGTCGGAGCCCAGGCGTTCGCCGATCCCGCAACCGGTATCGCCTACAGCTACACCCGCCGCAAGTTCTCGTTCGGCGGCGGCGGAGGCGCCTCCGAGAACCAGTCCCTCATCGAGGCGATCACCGGCCTGGCGCCTGCGGTGGCGGCGCCGGGCGAGGTCGGGGCGGGCGTATGAGCATCCGGCGGTCGGACGTGTCGTTGCGACGCGGGGCGCGGATGGCCGCGCCCCGCGTCGGGTTTCACCGTTGGAAGAAGCGGCGGTACTGGTCGGCCACCGCGTCCGGTTCGGCCGCCGCGTCCAGGAACATCAGCGAGTCCATCCGGCAGTTGCACGGGTTCCGCTCCGCCGTGTTCTGCGGGAAGCTGCCGCCGATCTTGATCCCACGCGGGTTCGTCCCCGTCGTTCCCGTCCCGTCGAGCTGCCACGGATCGCCCGGGACGGTGTAGAAGCCCGGGAGCGGCTGGCCGTTGCGGTAGAGGGCGATCTCGCCCGTCGTGTAGTCGAACGTCGCCGCCAGGTGCACCCACTCGCCGGGCGGGAGGAGCTCGCGCCAGTCCTGCTGGGCGGCGAACGTCTGGGAGCTGCCGCCGTCGATGCGGCGGCCCAGCCCCACCAGGCGCAGCTCACCGTCGACCTGGATCAGCTCCAGCAGCGCCCGGACGTCGTGGCCGTCGGAGTTGCCGCTGAGGATCCCGGCGAGACCGACGGCGTTGTACCGATCGCCCGGGTCCGGTGAGCCCGAGTTGGGGCCGGGGTTCTCGCCGGTCATCTTGAACCAGCCCATCACGGTCGCGCCCTCGGTGCCGTTGAACGCGCTGAGCGACGATACCCCGTTGCCGTCCCAGACACCGGCCTTCCAGTCGTCGTTGCCCGCCACTTCGGGGTTGACCTGCTGGGTCTGGAGGGCGTTGTTGCTGCCGGGGAACGCGCCGTCGGCCACCCGCATGTCCTCGCCACCGCCCAGCAGGCTCAGCAGGGTGCGGGACGAGCCGCGGTCGAGCTCGCGGGAATCGTCGGCGGCGAAGGGGCGCTCGAAGTCGTAGTGGGCGACCAGGTTCCGCTGCACCTGCGGGGTGACCTCCGAGCCGGGGGCCATCCGCGTGCCGACCACCTTCCAGATCTTGCCGTTGGCCTTGGCGAGCAGGTACAGGTCGCGCCGCGAATCGGTGCCGAAGCGCAGGTCCACCCGGCCGTCCCCGGCGAAGTCCGTCATCCGCAGCTGCTTGCCCGCGGTGTCGAACAGCTGCAACTCGTGCAGGGGAGCGCGCTCCGCGCCGCGCTTCATCCGGTTGACGTCGGTGTAGAACACGCGGCCGTCCACCAGGTCGCCGAAGACGTACTTGCCCCGCAGCACCGGGAACTGAGCTCCCCGGTACACCTGGCCGCCGGAGATCGCGTGGCCGCTGTCGGAGTTGCACGGCCAGCCCTGCGGCGGATCGTGGTCGTAGGCGGCGACCGGGTAGACGTAGCCGTACTTCTCGTCGTCGGCGGGCAGCGGGTACAGGTAGCACTGGTTCTCCGGGCGGAAGGTGAAGGCGCCCTCGCGCTCGCTCCACCCGAAGTCGTCCCCGGCGCGGACCTCGTACACCGCTTCGATCGCGTGCTGGCCGATGTGGCCCAGGTACATCGCGTGCTGCCCCTCGGGGTCCCAGCTGAACCGGTGCGGGTCGCGCATGCCGACGGCGTAGATCTCGCCCAGCGCGCCGGGCTTCCCGACGAACGGGTTCGACGCCGGGATGCCGTACTGGCCGTCGGGTCCGTTCGTGCCCGCCGGATCGATCCGCAGGATCTTGCCCGCCGGGGTGGTCATGTCCTGGGGCACGTCGGAGTCCAGGCCGATGCCGCCGTCACCGATCCCCAGGTACAGCAGGCCGTAGTCGGGGTCGCCCGGCTCGGCGGTGGGGTTGAAGTCGATCTGCTGGATCGCGTGGATCTGGGTGCTGAACCCGAAGCGGAAGATCTCCCGCTGGGAGCCGGAGAAGACGTCGGCGGCCGGATCGTCGGCGGTCCACTCGGTCACCACGCTCTGCACGAACGCGTCCGGCTGGTTCGGGTAGGTCGGCTCCTCGGAGTCGATGGCCGCCTTGTCCTCGCTGTGCACCGTGTAGAACTTGCCGTTGCGCGCGAAATCGGGGTGGAAGGCGACGAAGCCGAAGCCGCTGCCCATCCCGCGCCCCGAGAAGAAGTGCTCGAAACGCGCCTTGAAGTCCAGGTACACGTGCTGCTGGCCGCCGTCGAGCAGGTACAGCGGGCCGTTGAGGTCGGGCACGAACATCCGCCCGGAGCCGTCCGGCACCTCGCCGACGTAGTTGATCCGGTTGTGCCGGATCAACCGCGGATCGGTCGCCGGCGGTGTCGCCTCGGAGGCGGGCAGCTGCGCGACTTCCTGGAGCACCAGGCCGAGCGGGGACTGCTGCGGCTCTTCCGGGATCGGATCGGTGATCGGTTCGTCGGCGGCACCGGCCGCCGGTGGGGCTAACAGGGTCGCTGCGGCCACCACTGCGGTGATCGCGGCGCACCAGGATCTGCGCACGCGCATGGTAGGGCTCCATCCCTCGCCGTTGTGGGTCGGTGGTGCATCGCAGACCGCCTCCGGGAAGCGGCGGACTGCGGATCAGGAAGCGGGAGCGCCGAAGATGGTGACGTCGCGAACGCGCCCGTAGTTGTCGAACGAGCCGAAACCGACGCGGCCACCGGAGAAGGTCTTGTCGGTCGCGGTCATCAGCGGCTCGTCGGCGCCGTCCACGTGCACCGCGATCTCACCCGTCGCGGCGCGGTAGTCGAGGCGGACGTCGTGCCAGTCGGTGTCGTCGATGGCGGGCGGTGCACCGGTGGTGCCGTCCCACTGGTCGTCGATGCGGACCCGGTCTGCGTCGTCGACGACGAAGATCCCGTTGTGCGGGTAGATCGTGTTGTCCTGCGACAGGTGCGCGTAGTAGAAGCGGGTGGGGGACCGGTAGTTGAAGATCAGCACGACGTCGCGGTCGTTGCGGGTCACCGGTTCGTCGATGCGGACCTCGCCGGTCAGGCTCAGCGAGCCGAACTCCGGTCCTTTTCGGACGATGGCGTATTCGAACGGGCGGCGCGGGCCTTCCGGCGGCACCCCGCGCTCGGTCATGACGATTTGGCCGGCGGTGAACTCCCACTTCTCTGGCGTCAGCGGGGACCAGTCCCGGTCCGTGGCGGCCGGCCGGACCACCACCAAACCCGGTGCGGCGGAGGCGGTCGGGACGGCCGTCGCGCACAGTCCGGCGACCAACCCGGTGAGCACTGTTCTTCGTCTCATGTGGACTCCTGGCGGCTAGAGGTGCGGCTCCACGAACTCGACGTACCGGCGGGTCAGGGTGGCGACGACGTCGGAGCCGGGGGCGGCCCAGACGTCGGCGTTGAAGATCTCGACCTCGACGTCCCCGCGGTACCCGGCGGCGGAGACCGCGCGCGTGAGCGCGGCGAAGTCGATGTGGCCGTCGCCCACCATCCCGCGGCTGAGCAGCGCGTCCGCGGGCAGCGGGGTGATCCAGTCGCAGATCTGGTAGCTGGTGATCCGCTGCCCGGCGCGCGCGATCTGCTCCAGCACGCCCGGCTCCCACCACACGTGGAAGGTGTCGACCACGACGCCGACCACGTCCGGCGGGTGCGGCTCGGCGATGTCCAGGGCCTGGGCGAGGGTCGAGATGACCCCGCGGTCGGCGGCGTAGATCGGGTGCATGGGTTCGATGCCGAGCCGCACTCCGCGTTCGCGGGCGTGCGGGACCAGCGCGGCGACGGCATCGGCCACGCGCTGCCGGGCACCGGTGAGATCGCGGTCGCCTGCGGGCAGCCCGCCGGGCACGAGCACCAGCACGTCGCAGCCGAGGGCTGCGGCCTCGTCGAGGGCGGTGATGTTGTCGCCGATCGGGTCTCCATCGGTGAAGAAACCACCGCGGCACAGCGAGGAAACCCGCAGCCCGGCATCGCGGACCATCCGCGCGGCGACCTCCAATCCGACCTCAGCGACAGGTTCGCGCCAGACCCCGATGGAGCCGAGCCCGGCGGCCACGCAGCCCTCCACCGCTTCGCGCAGCGACCAGCCGGCGGTCGTGCGCTGGTTCAGCGAGAGCCGGGCCAACCGCGGATCACCGGGCTGCGGAGTCGGCACCCGGGCCGGTGCGCTCGTCGGCACGTCGCGTGCGCTCATGCAACGGCCCCCGCGGCTTCGAGCCACAACCGCATCCGGTGCGCGGCCAACTCCGGATCGACCAGCAGTTGCGCGTCGTTGGCCAGTGAGAAGATCCGCGCCAGGTGCACGATGCTGCGCGCGGACTGCAGCCCGCCGAGCATCGTGAAGCCCGGCTGGTGGCCGTTGAGCCAGGCCAGGAAGGCGATCCCGGTCTTGTAGTAGAAGGTGGGTGCGCTGAACACGTGCCGCGACAGCGGGAGCGTCGCCGCCATCTCCGCGTCGTAGGTCGCGAGATCGCCGTCGTCGAGCGCGGCCAGCGCCGCCGAGGCGGCCGGAGCGATCGCGGCGAACGCGCCGAGCAGCGCGTCCGAGTGGTGGTGCGAGTCGCCGCGGATCAGCTCCGGGTAGTTGAAGTCGTCGCCGGTGTAGAGCCGCACGCCGGCCGGTAGTGCGGCGCGCAGACCGCGTTCGTGCTCGGCCGACAGCAGGGACACCTTCACGCCGTCGACCTTCGCGGCGTGGTCGCGGACGAGGTCGAGGAAGGCCCCGGTCGCGGTGGCCAGGTCGGTCGAGCCCCAGTATCCGGCCAGGTGCGGGTCGAAGACCTCGCCGAGCCAGTGCAGGATCACCGGCTCGGCGACCTGCCCGAGCACCGCGTCGTACACCCGCCGGTAGTCCTCGATACCGCAGGCGATGGCGGCCAGCTGGCGGGAGGCCATCACGATCACCTGCGAGCAGGTCGACTCCACGAAGCCGACCTGCTCCTGGTAGGCCTCGACGACGTCGTCGAGGGTGCTGGCCCCGGCCCGGTGGTCGGTGCCCGCGCCGGAGGCGATCCGGGCGCCGGCGGAGCGGGCCTGCTCGGCGCTGCGGCGGACGAGTTCCTGCACCGCGGGCCAGTCCAGGCCCATGTTGCGCTGCGCGGTGTCCATCGCCTCCGCCACCCCGAGGCCGTGGCGGAACAGCTCCCGGCGGAAGGCCAATGTGGACTCCCAGTCCACTGCCGCGGGCGCCCCCGGCGTGTTGTCGCCGAGCGGGTCGGCGACCACGTGCGCGGCGGCGAACGCGACCCGCGAGCCGTGCGGCTGCGGATGTTCCTCCCACCGCCTGGGTTCGCGCAGCACGACCTCCGCCCAGGTGCCCTGGTCGGTGGGCAGTTCGATCGCGCTCATGCCGCGCCGCCGGTGGGCAGCTCGATGCGGCGGCCCTCCGCCGACGAGGCGAGACCGGCGGCGGCGAGCCGGAGTCCGCGCACCCCGGCCGCCAGGTCGTAGGGGTGCGGCCTGCCGTGGTGCACGTCCAGCAGGAAGCGTTCCCACTGCGCGCGGAAACCGTTGCGGAACTCCGCGTTGTCGGGGATCTCGTCCCACTGGCCGCGGAAGTCCTCGGTGGTGGGCAGGTCCGGGTTCCACGACGGCCGCGGGGTCCGCACCCGCGGCTGGATGCGGCAGCCGAACAGGCCCGCGACCGCCGAGCCGTGCGTGCCGTCGACCTGGAACTCCAGCAGTTCCTTGCGCTCCACCCGCACCGCCCACGACGAGTTGATCTGCGCGATGACCCCGTCGTCGAGCTCGAAGATCGCGTACGCCGCATCGTCGGCGGTGGCGTCGTAGCGCTGCCCGTCCTCGTCCCAGCGCTGCGGGATGTGGGTGACCGCCTTCGCGGTGACCGCGCGGACCTGGCCGAAGATGTTCTCCAGCACGTAGTTCCAGTGGCAGAACATGTCCAGCACCACGCCGCCGCCGTCCTCGGCCCGGTAGTTCCAGCTCGGCCGCTGAGCGGGCAGCAGGTCGCCCTCGAACACCCAGTAGCCGAACTCCCCGCGCACGGACAGGATCCGGCCGAAGAAGCCCGCGTCCACCAGCCGTTTGAGCTTCTGCAAGCCGGGCAGGAAGAGCTTGTCGTGCACGACGCCGTTGACGACCCCGGCGTCTTCGGCCGCCTTCACCAGTTCCTCGCCTTCGGCCACGGTCTCGGCCACGGGCTTCTCGGTGTAGACGTGCTTGCCCGCGGCCACGGCCTTCAGCACCGCCTTGCGGCGCTCGCTGGTGACCTGGGTGTCGAAGTAGATCTGCGCGGTGTCCTCGGCCAGCAGCGCGTCGAGATCGGTGCTCCACTCGGCGATGTCGTGGTCCGCGGCGATGCGGGCCAGCTTCTCGGCGTTGCGGCCGACCAGGACCGGCTCGACCTGGATGCGGCCGCCGTCGGCGAGCGGCACGCCGCCGTCGTCGCGGATCGCCAGCACCGAGCGCAGCTGGTGCTGGCGGTAGCCCATCCTGCCGGTGACGCCGTTCATCAGGATGCGGTAGGTGCGATCGGTCATGGTCGCGGGCCCCCTGTCTTCGACGATGCGGTGCTGGAGCGTCGGCTGCCGAGGTAGAGCTCGCCGAGCTGCGGGTCGGCGAGCAGGTCGGGCGCCGGGCCGGAGATGTGCACCCGGCCGAGGTCGAGCACGCAGCCCAGGTCGGCGACCTCCAGCGCGCGGCGGGCGTTCTGCTCCACCAGCAGCACGGCCGTCCCCGCGTCGCGCATCCGCGCCACCTGGGCGAACACGGTCTCGGTCGCCTTGGGGTCCAGGCCCATCGACGGCTCGTCGAGCAGCACGACCTTCGGGCTGACCATCAGGGACCGGGCGAACTCCACCTGCTTCTGCTGCCCGCCGGAAAGCGCCCCGGCCAGCGCGTCCCACCGCTCGGCCACGACCGGGAACAGCTCCTTGACGAAGGCCGCGCGGTCGGCGATCTCGGACCTGTCCCGCAGCGCGTACGCGCCGAGCAGCACGTTCTCCGCGACCGTCATCTCCTTGAACACGCTGTGGCCCTGGAGCACGTGGGACAGACCGGCTTCGAGCATCTGCTGCGGTCGGCGGTTCGTGACGTCCTTGCCGCACACCAGGATCCGGCCGGCGCGCGGCGCGAGCATGCCGCTGGCGACCTTGAGCACCGTGGACTTCCCGGCGCCGTTCGGTCCCACTAGGCAGACCACGCTGGCCGGTGGCACCCGCACCGTCAGCCCGCGCAGCACCAGCGCCGCGCGCCCGTAGCCGGCCTCGACGTCGACGAGCTCGAGCAGGTGCTCGCTCGAACCCCGCTGCTCAGATCCCAAGGTAGGCCTCCAGGACTCGCGGGTCGTTGCGGACCTCGTCGGGCGTGCCCGCGGCGATCGGCCGCCCGCGGTCGAAGACGACCACGTGGTCGGACAGGCTCATCACCAGGTCCATGTTGTGCTCCACGATCAGGAAGGTCCGGCCCTCGGCGTTGAGCGCGCGCACCAGCTCCCCGATCCGCTCGATCAGCGCCGGGTTCACCCCGCCCGCGGGCTCGTCGAGCAGGACCGTCTCGGGATCGGCCATCAGCACCCCGGCGATTTCGAGCAGCTTCTGCTGGCCGTAGGACAGGTCGCGGGCCTGGACGTCGGCCAGGTGCTCGATGCCCACGCGGGTGAGCAGTTCGCGCGCCCGGTCCAGGTCGGTGCGCTGGCGCGCGGAGACCAGTTGGCCGAGCAGGGTTCGGGAGCGGACCGGGACCAGCAGGTTCTCCAGCGCCGTCATCCGGGGGAAGATCCGGCACAGCTGGAAGCTGCGGCCGATGCCCGCGCGGGCGATCCGGTGCGGTGGGCGGCCGGTGATGTTGCGCCCGCGGTAGCTCGCGGTGCCGGAATCGGGCTTGATCATCCCGGTGACGCAGTTGAAGAACGTGGTCTTGCCCGATCCGTTGGGGCCGATCAGCGCGTTGACCTTGCCGTGCTGGAAGGCGACGGTGGCCCCGTCGACGGCGCGCACCCCGCCGAAGGACTTGGTCAGTCCGGTGGTTTCCAGTCCCGTGCTCACAGGCGCGCCTCCTCGACGGTCCCGGTCCGGCGCTGCTCGGCGAGCTCGGCCTGGCTGACCTCCCGGATCGACGCCGTTCGCGGGCGGAACCGGTGCAGCAGGTCGCGCAGCGCCGGGATGATCCCGTCGGGCATGAACAGCACGACCGCGGCGAGCAGCACGCCCAGCGCGACCAGGTGCAGCTGGGTGTCGCCGTACTGGGCCTTGAAGTACTCCACGGCGTAGCCGACGATCACCGCGCCGAGCACCGGCCCGAACAGGCTGCGCACGCCGCCGAGCAGGCTCATCAGCACCAGGTAGGAACCGGTCAGCACGGAGAACTGGAAGATCGGGTCCAGGAACCCGAACCACAGCGCGTAGAGCCCGCCGCCCAACGCGGTGAACAACGCCGAGATCACGAACGCGACGAGCTTGTAGGCGAAGGTCGGCACCCCGAGCGCTTCGGCCTTGTCCTCGTCCTCCCGGATCGCCTTCAACCCGGAGCCGAACCGGGAGCGGTCGATCACCCACCAGCACAGCAGGGCGACGGCCAGCAGCGCGGCGTGCAGGTAGAAGAACCGCTCGTGCTGCTCGGGGCGGAGCACGTCCGGGCCGAACGGGCGCGGCACGCGCAAACCGTTGGAACCACCGGTGAGATCTCCCCAGCTCTGGAAGACCAGCAGCGTGATCAGCACCAGCGCGATCGAGACGATGACGAACGACGCACCGCGCACCCGGAGGCTCGCGACACCGATCGGCACCGCGAGCACGGCGACGACCACGGCGCCGAGGACCAGCGCGAGCCACGGGTTCAGGTCCGCGTGCACGACCAGCAGCGCGGTGGCGTAGCCGCCGAGCCCGGAGTACGCCGCGTGGCCCAGCGAGATGTAGCCGGTGAAGCCGCCCACGAAGTTCCACGACGTGGCCAGCACGGCGTAGCTCATGATCACCACGCCGACCGACAGGATGAACGGATCCGGTGCCAGCGCGGGGAAGGCGAGCACCAGCGCGGCCAGCAGGAGCAGGCCGACGAGCTTCGCGGCGCGGGCGGGGTCAGAAACGCTGCGCAAGGCGGCCTCCGAAGAATCCCTGGGGGTGCAGCAGCAGGGTGGCGAACAGCGCGATGTAGAAAACCGTTTGCGCCCAAGTGGTTCCGAGCGGCAGCTGGAGCAGGCTCTGGCCGAGCCCCAGCACCACGGCGGCGATCGCCGCACCGGGGACGCTGCCCAGCCCGCCCACCACGATGATCGCCATCAACGGCCCGATCCAGTGCCAGTGCAGCGACGGGTAGATCGTGGAGTCCAGGGCCAGCGCGGTTCCGCCGATCGCCGCGGTGGCCAGGCCCAACCCGAACCCGTAGCCGGCGATCCGGCCGGTGTTGATGCCGACCAGCTGCGCGGCCTCCCGGTGCTGGATCGTCGCGCGCAGCGCCTGGCCGAACCGGGTCTTCTTCAGCAGCACGGAGAGCCCGGCCAGCGACACCGCGGCGAGGCCGAACGCGATCAGCTTCACCACCGGGATGCTGGCCCCGAAGAACTGGATGTCCGCGCCGGAGTAGGGCAGCTGGATGCGCCGGTGGGTGCCGCTGAAGAGAAGCCCGAGCGCGCCCTCGATCACCAGCGCGATGGCGAACGTCAGCAGCACCGACATCATGGTCAGCGTCGCCGGGCGCAGCCGCGAGATCAGCAACCGCTGCATGGCCACGCCGACCGCGAAGAACAGCGGGACGGTCACCACCAGCGACAGCAGCGGGTCCAATCCGGTCTGGAGGTTGAAGAACCAGGCCAGGTACGCCGCCAGGATCAGGAAGGCGGAGTGCGCCAGCATCACCACGCGCATCACGCCGAAGTACAGCGTCAGGCCCGCGGCGAGCAGGGCGTAGAGCCCGCCGAGCAGCACACCGAGGACCAGGCTCTGCAGCAGAAGCGATCCGGTCATCTCGGCATCACCACGCCGGCTTGGGGTGGACCAGGTCGGCTTCCTTGGTCTCCGCCGGGAGCACGATGCGGATCCGGCCGCCGACGTACTGCTGGATCAGGTGCGCGCCGCGCGGTTTCCCGGTGGCGTCCCAGCTGAGCTTGCCGACCACGGTGTCCACCTCGTTCCGGTGCAGCCAGTCGATGAGCCTGCGCTGGCAGTCGGGGTCCGGATCGGCGCAGCCGACGGCTTGCACGGCGGCGGCCACGACCTGCCCGGTGGTCCACGCGTTGGCCTCGTCCTCGCTGGGCGGGGAGTTGAACATCTTCGTGTAGTGCTCGACGAATTCCTTGTTGGACGGGAAGTTCGCGTCCGGCGTGTAGCCGGTGGGGGAGAGGATTCCCTCGGTCTGCTCGCCGATGGCCTTGGCGAACTCCGGATTGGTCGGCGCGGTGGAGAAGGCCGCCATCGACGGCTGGTAGCCGAGTTGGCGCAGCGCCAGGATGAGGTTGACCGCGTCCTGGTACTGCGTCCCGCCGACGACGAGGTCGGCCCGCGAATCGGCGATCTTGGCCGCGATGGAACCGAAATCCGTGGTGTTGGGCGGGTAGACCTCGTCGACCACCGTGCGGATCCCGGCCGCTTCGAGCTTGCCCTTCAACCCGTAAGCGGTGCCCTGGGCGAACGGGTCGTCCATCGCGGCGTACGCGGCGGTTTTCGGGCGCTGGTCGGCGGGCATCGCCAGGACTGCCTCGGCCAGGTGGTTGTAGTGGTCCTCGGCGACCGCTGGCGCGGCGTAGAAGAGGTTGTCGAAGCCCTGGTCGAACACTTCCTCGGCGGCGCCTGCCGGTTCGACGAACAGGAAGCCGTAGTCCTTGGCGACCTGCGCGGCCGGGACCACCAGGCGGGTGGAGAACGGTCCGAAGACCAGGTCGGCGCCGTCCTGGTTGATCAGCTTCTCGTAGTCGGCCGCGACGCGGTCGGCGTTGGACTGGTCGTCGAGGACGGTCAGCTCGACCTTGCGGCCCAGCAACCCACCGCGGGCGTTGACGTAGTCGGCCCACGCTTCGTAGCCGCGGCGGACGCCCTTGCCGGGTTCGGAGAAGTCGCCGGTGAGGGGCAGGGAGATGCCGATCTGGATGCTGTCGTCGTTGCCTCCGGCGCCCGAGCTGAGGCAGCCGGTCAGCGCGAGGCTCGCGCTGGTCACGAGTACACCTAGTCGAAGACGTTGTGAAATTTTCATGGTCCACCCGTCGTTGGGGGCATCCGCAAGCGCTTGCGTAAGCGCTTACGGCAGAATAGGAACCATCGGGCGAAGTGGCAAGGGTCACGGATCATGGTTCGCGGTCCGCAGGGCGGACCGGAGCGGAAGGGGTCACGGATGCCGCAGCAACGCGCGAGGCTCAGGCTCATCGACGTCGCCGAGCGGGCGGGGGTGTCGATCGCGGCGGCGTCGCGGGCGCTGTCCGGGTCAGCGGGCGTCAGCGACGCCATCGCCGAGCGGGTGCGCGAAGTCGCCGCGCAGATGGGCTACGTCGCCAACGTGCACGCCCGCACGCTGGCCGGTGGCGCGAGCACCAGCGTCGGACTGCTCGTGCACGAGATCGGCGACCCCTACTTCACCGAGATCGCCAGCGGGGTGCTGCGCGTCGGTGCGCAGCAGGGCCTGACCGTGCAGATCTGCCACACCGGGCGCGACCCGGAGAACGAGCTCGTCCAGGTCCGCACGCTGATCGCCAACCGGGTCCGGGCGATCATCATCGCCGGTTCGGGTTTCGTGGACGCGCGGAAGCAGGCGCCGGTGAAGCAGGACCTCCAGGCCTTCCAGGAGACCGGCGGCCGCGTCGCGGTGATCGGACGCCACCACCTCGGCACCGACGCGGTCCTGCCGGACAACACCGCGGGTGGCCGGTCGATCACCGAGCACGTGCTGTCCCTGGGGCACCGGCGGATCGCTTTCGTCTCCGGCCCCCGGACGCTGACCACAGTGGCCGATCGACTCGCGGGCGCCGCGCAGGCACTGGAAGCGGCCGGACTGTCGATTGAGGACGTTCCCGTCGTCGAGGAAGCGTTCACCCGCGACGGCGGCACGACGGGCATGCGGCGCGTCCTCGACGAGCACCCCGACGTGACCGCGGTGATCGCGCTCAACGACGACATGGCGATCGGCGTCCTCGCGGCCCTGCGAGCGCGCGGAAAGGCTGTGCCGGAGGACATCTCGGTGGCGGGCTTCGACGACGTGGCCGTCGCGGAGCACCTGTCGCCTGCGCTGACGACGGTCCGGTTGCCGATGGCGGAAATGGGGGAGCAGGCGTTGCGCCTCGCCTTGAAGGACCCGTCGGCGCGTCCCCGCCGCCGCACCACGGCGCACTCCCTGGTGGTGCGCGAGTCCACCGCCCCACCCCCGCGCCGCAAGCGGTGACTCCTGCCGGGGCTGTGCCGGTTGCGGCGAGCAACCAACTGCTGCTGGACGAGCACGGATCGACGGAGTACCACGGCCCGAAGCCGGTCGCGGGCCGACATCGCGCGCTCTGAGTCGGAAGCCTCTGTTCGGATGTTCGAACAGCGGCATGCTTGTGGTTGGGCGCGGCCGCAGCGCTCCCCAAGATCGGAGCTGCTGGCAACGTGGCCGCACGGGGAGATGAGCAGTCGATGAGCGAGGTCGTTGGCCGGTGGTGCGCGGGGCGCGGTCACTGGCACGAGGACGGCTGCTTCGAGATCGTCTTGGAGCACGCCGCGGGCAAGTGGCTGGTCACCTACCTCACCCACGGCGAACAGCACGCGCGCATCGGTTTCGACACGGAGGAAGAGGCGCACGGGGACATTCGGTGGCTGATGTCCATCCTTCCCCCGGACGTTGCTCCGTGGGAGCGCGTGGCTGATGAGTAGTTGTCACGTACCGGCTCGCGGGGCGGGAAGTGCTCCCCGGCGATTCCGGCGAGGCGGGGGTCGTCGGCGACTCCAGGCCTGAGCTCGACGGGCCGGCCCGGGTGCTGTTCGACGGCTGGTTGTGGTCGTGGTCCGGCTGCGGCGGTGCGAAAATCAGGGCTGGGAGTCGGACGCATCGGGGCGAGATGGTCGAGGAACGTGATGCCGAGTTCGTGACCCGGGGTGGGCACGGCGGGATCGCGCGGCTGCAGTCGAAGGCTGAGGCGCGCCTCGGGCTGCTGGCCGCGGGCTTGCAGGAGTACGCGATCTTCGCGCTCGACGCGGCCGGCCGGGTGGAGGGCTGGGGCGACGGGGCAGAACGAATCATGGGCTATCGCAGCGCCGAGATCATCGGGAGGCACTTCTCGGTGCTCTCCCCGGCGCA
>NZ_JBEOVY010000070.1:0-26508 GCF_040295745.1 Saccharopolyspora sp. NPDC002686 | reverse complement strand
GACGGCCCGGCGTTCGTGCAGATCGGCTCGGACGGCGGCCTGCTGGCATCCCCCGTCGCGCAGGGGCAGTCCAACCCGGCCGCGGCGACGCCGAGCCGCCACTCGGCGTCGACCTCGCGCCGGCGAGGCAGCGCGGTGTCCTCCGGCAGCACCCTCCCCAGCAGGACCTGCTTGGACAGCGGCGGCCGGTCGTAGGGCTCGTGCGGCTCGTCCCCGATCAACGTGAGCGAACCGTCGAACCCCTCCTCGCGCAGGTGTTCAGCCGCGCGCAACCCGGCCAGCGACGCACCGACGATGACGATGCCGGTCATCGCCGCTCGCCCCGCTCGAGGTCGACGCGGTCCACGAGTATCGCCTGAACAGGACATGCGGCCGCGGCCCGCAGCACGTCCTCCCGCCGAGCCTCGTCGACGTTCGGCTGGTAGAGCAGCGCTTCCTCACCGTGCAGCTGGAACACGTCCGGAGCCAGGAAAGCGCACTGCGCATAAGCCTGGCACCGGTTGAGATCAACGTTGATCCTCATGACCCCGCCCCCTCGAAGTCCGCCGTCCCCCCATGCTCACCGACCCGGGAACGCGCCGCATGACCACCGGGAACCCGCACGTCCGCGAAGGGATGCCGGAAAATTTCCCACCGAACCACGGCCCGCATCCACAACGGCGAGCACAACACCGACCACAATGGACATCGGCAGAACCGGTGTGGTCGCGGCGACCGGCCCGCTGCGATCCGTCCTGAGTGGCCGGTCGCCGGGGAGCGCGGCCGATCTCGCGAAAGATCAGCGCTCGCCGGAGCCCTGGCTCCGCTGTCCGATCCGTAGCATGTGAGGCATGTTCCAGGCTCTCCGCACAGCGCGCAGGCGGATCTCCGACCTTGATCGCGCTCTCGTGCGACGGTGCGCTGCGCTCCCGAAGAGCGTTGCCGACCCCGCGTTGCGGAACCTCAGCACGCTGGCGAACCACAGCAAGTTGTGGTTCGCGCTGGCCGGCGGACTGGCGCTCCGCAAGGGCCCCACCCGGCGGGCGGCGCTGCGCGGCGTCGCGGCCATCGCAGCGTCCAGCTCCACGACGAACCTGCTGGCCAAGCAGCTGCTACCGCGACGGCGCCCGGCCACCGACCTGCTCCCGGCGCACCGACGGCTCATTTCCCCGCCGGTCTCGTCGTCGTTCCCGTCCGGGCATGCGGCCTCCGCCGCGGCGTTCACCACGGCGCTGTGCATGGAGTCACCGCTGCTCGCTGCGGCGGTGGCGCCGGTGGCGGCAGCGGTGGCGTACTCGCGGGTCCACACCGGGGTGCACTGGCCGACCGATGTCGCCGTCGGGGCCGCAGTCGGCTGCGGGATCGGGCTCGCGACCCGCTGGTGGTGGCCGGTCCGCCCCGCCACTCCCGCGCTGGCTCGACCGAGCGAGCGCGTCGCCGCGCTGACCGGTGGTAACGGTCTCGGGCTGCTGATCAACCCCTCGTCCGGCGATTCCGATCCGTCCAGCGCGCTGGCCGACCTGTGGCCGGGGGCCGAGGTCCTGCACCCGGACCCCGGTGGCGACCTCGTCGAGCAGCTGCACCTCGAACTCGACGCCGCAGGCGACACCATCCGCGCACTGGCCGTCGCGGGTGGCGATGGCACCGTGGCGGCTGCTGCCTCCGTCGCCGGCGTCCGCGGCCTACCGCTCGCCGTGGTCCCGTCCGGCACGCTGAACCACTTCGCCCGCGACGTGGGCGTGACGAGCGCGCAGGACTCGGACCGCGCGCTGACCGCCGGTTCGGCGGTGCACGTCGATCTCGGTGCGGTCAGCGTCGACGGCGAGCCCGAGCGGTGGTTCGTCAACACCGCCAGCCTGGGCGGCTACCCGGACATGGTCCGCATGCGGGAGAAGTGGGAGCAGCGCTGGGGCAAGTGGCCCGCAGGGGCGGCGGCGCTGGTGCGCGTCCTGGCCGAGGCCGAACCGATCGAGGTCCGCATCGACGGTGCGCACCGCAAGATCTGGCTGCTGTTCGTGGGCGCCAACAGCTACCAGCCGAAGGGCTTCGCACCCACGTGGCGCCCGCGCCTGGACGACGGGATGCTCGACATCCGCTACGTCCGCGCCGACCTGCCGCTGTCCCGCATCCGCTTCGCCTTCGCGGCGCTGACCGGCGCCCTGTTCAACAGCCACACCTACGTCCAGCAGGAACGGCAGTCAGCGCACGTCGAGGTGCTGGGCGAACGAGTGGCGCTGGCCTGCGACGGCGAGGTCATGCCGCCGGGACGCACGTTCACCTTCACCGCGCACGACGAAGCGCTGCGCGTGTACCGCCCGGAGCACCCTGCGGAGTGATCACCGCACCCCTGCTCCCGTTCGAGGGGCCACCGCGTGTTCGGTGAACTCGCGACAGGCGTGGAAACCCAAACGCCGGTACACGGGCTCCCCATCGGCAGATGCCTGCAGCACCGCCGTGCGGTGGCAGCCTTCGATGGCAGCGTGCAGGACCGCCAGGGTCATGGCCCCGCCGTAGCCGCGGCGGCGGTGAGTGGCCAGGGTGCAGATGTTGTAGATCCCGGCGACTCCGGCGTTCAGGAAGACCTCCGCCGAGCAGACCGGACGGCCTGCCTCGTAGCCGACCAGGTAGGCGCATTTCCAGACATCGTCGACCACACAACGGCTAACATCACCGAAACCTCCGGACCAACACCGAGGAGGAGCTCATTCTGGTCCTTCGTTCCTGATCGTCGGATCATCCGCGTACGGTGATCGCGCACAGACGCTGTCGACCTTGGGGGTAGCGGATGTCCGAGCCGGTTCGGATCGGAGTTCTCCTGCACGCGTGCTTGGAAGTCCTCGCCGAAGCCGACGAACCACTCCCCAAGAGGGAAGTGCTACACCGGATCGAACAGCGCGTCGAGCTTTCCCCGTACGAGCGCGGTGACCTCAACTCGAACGACGAGAAGCGGTGGCAGCAGCAACTCGGTTGGCGCAGCGGGGACATGACCACCATCGGCTGGATGTCCAAGCGGGACGGCCTCTGGTCGCTTACCGACGCGGGCGCAGCCGCCATGGGGAGCTATGAGCCGGACGAGCTGATAACCGAGGTCAACCGACGGTACGCCGAGATCCACCGCCGCCGGCAAAAGGCGATCGAGCAGCTCAGTGGGAACGAACGACTGATCGCCAAAGCTGTTGACCTGATCGACCAGGGTTCCTGGACATCGTTCTCCAGCGTGGCCGAGATCGCCGGTGCCGATTGGCAGCAGACAGCGGATTTCCTGGCCAGCGGTCAGACCAAGATCCACGGCGCCTACCGGGTGCTCAACGACGACGGCACCGTGCCACCCGACAGCCTGCTGAACTGGCGCCACCGCGGTACTGACGTGCAGAAGAAACTGCAATCCGAAGGCGTCGAGTTCGACGAACTCGACGTTGCTTCCGCAGAGCAGCGGTTGACCACCGCGGACCTCCAGCAACGGCTGATCGAACTGGACAGCTCACCCAGGAACGCTGGTTCGGTCCGCGCCTGGCTCGTGCGGGCAGGCTCCCGAAACCAGGGCCTGGTCCCCGAGTGGTTGAGCTCGGGCTTCGTGTCACTGGCTGGCACGCACCTGAGCGATCTCCCACCTGCGGCGACCAAGCACCAGATCGCAGTGGCTGTCGAAGAGGGCTACCAGCACCTCGAGTACGCCCAGCGACTGGCTCTCACGGAGCAGTACCACCAGTTCATCAACGGAATGGCGCCGGACGACCTGGTCGTCACCGTCTTCAACGACCGCTGCCACCTCGGCACGATAACCAGCGATGAGCTCCACGTCTTCAGCGGAAGTGAACGCTGGCAACGCTCCGTCGATTGGCTACCGGAAGATGTCGGCCCCGTCGAGGACCTACCGGCATCGCTGCGCGCCGACCTCGGCCAGCAGGGGGCCGTCGTCGACATCACCGGGAGCATCGACATCCTCCGCAGTCTGTTCCCCAGCGAGCTAAACGCCCCGGTCGAGCCGCTTCCTGAGCCCGCAGGCCCGCCTGCGCTGCCGGAAGCAACACCGGAGCTCTCCGCCAACCTGCACATCGACGCTGGCTGGTTGCAGGAAGCGATCGACGTTCTCCAGGCCCGCCAGCAGATCGTCCTGCACGGTCCTCCCGGCACGGGCAAGACCTACCTCGCCCGCAAACTCGCCAACCACCTCACCGCACCAGACGCCGTCGAACTGGTGCAGTTCCACCCGTCCTACTCATACGAGGACTTCTTCGAGGGCTACCGCCCGCACGTCAAGGACGGGGTCGCCGGTTTCGAGCTGACCCCAGGCCCGCTGCGCCGACTGGCGGCCAACGCGCGCGAGAACCCAGATCGCCCGCACGTGCTGATCATCGACGAGATCAACCGAGCGAATCTGGCGAAGGTGTTCGGAGAGCTGTACTTCCTGCTGGAGTACCGCGACGACTCGATCCTGCTGCAGTACTCCCCCAGCAAGGCCTTCCGGCTCCCGACCAACGTCTTCTTCATCGGCACGATGAACACTGCGGACCGCTCCATCGCGCTCGTCGACTCCGCGATGCGCCGCCGGTTCGCCTTCCTGGAGATGCATCCGGACGAGCCGCCCGTGCGCGACCTGCTCCCGAACTGGCTGGCGGCCCGCGGCAGCACCGACGAGCGGGCCGAACTGCTGACCGCGCTCAACGAGGCCATCGGGGAGGAAGACCGAGACTTCAAGATCGGCCCGTCGTACCTGATGACACCGGACGCCGAGCAGGACGGCGGGCTCTCACGGATCTGGCGGTACTCGATCCTGCCGCTGCTGGAAGAGCACTACTACGGGCGTCTCACCCGTGACCAGGTGCGCACGCGGTTCGACTTGGAAGCGATCCGCCGCACAGCGGGCCGATGATCACTTCGACGCGGCTAGGCGAGAACGAGCGGAACGGTGTCCCCGCCGTCCTCGATGCCGCTCAGGCCCATGCGCTCCGTGCAACCGGGCTCGTCATGCCGGTACTGCAGCCGGACGGCACCTGGCTTCTTTTGCCACGAGGACGAGTCGGCGCGGTGAGCATCGATGGCGTGGACGTCGTAGTCACTCCGAAGGTCGGCATCGCCAGACTGCTGTTTCTGCTCGGCTACGCCCGCAACCCCGGTTTCCGATCCGAGGACGTCCCCGGCTCGATCGACGACGGGTTGTGGCCCGCAGTCGCTGAAAGCCTCTGCCGCCACGTGGAGCGCGCCACCTCACGCGGCGTGCTCCAGGGGTACGTCACCGAAGACGCGACGCTGACCGTTGTCCGAGGTCGCATCCGCATCGCCGATCAGGCCGCGAAACGACCGGGAATGCTGTTGCCGCTGGAGGTCCGCCACGACGAGTACTCCACTGACATAGCGGAGAACCGACTGCTTCACGCCGCCGTTCGCCGTGTCCTCGGCCTTCCCAGGATCGCTGAGGAGGTCCGGATGCGCCTCAAGCACCTGGACGTTCGCTTGGACGGAGCGGCACCGCTGCTCCCCGGTGCACCGCTTCCACAATGGCGGCCAAGTCGCCTCAACGTCGACTACCAACCAGCGTTGCGACTGGCTGAACTGGTACTGCACAACCTGTCGTTCGAGACCGGACCTGGCGGACTGAACGTCGCATCCTTCGTGGTCGACATGGCCGAGGTGTTCGAAGACTTCGTGACCACCGCCCTCACGGAGGCCTGGCGCGGCCGTCCTGGCACAACGATTGCTCAGCACACCGCCGCGCTCGACACCGACGGAGCAGTCCGGATCCACCCCGACGTCGTGCACGTCGTCGGTGGAGTCCCACGAATCGTCGCTGATGCCAAGTACAAGCTCGCAAGCCCGACCGGCCGCCACCCCAACGCGGACCACTACCAGATGTTGGCCTACTGCACTGCTCTCGGCGTGGACACCGCGTGGCTGGTCTACGCCAGCGGCGAAGATCACCGACCACGCCGCGTGGTCAACTCACCGATCACGATCATCGAGCACCCTCTCGATCTCGCCGCTCCCCCGGCTGAACTGCTCCAGCAAGTCGCTCAACTCGCCGAAACAGCCTGGCAGCGCAGCTCAGGCACTTAGGCGAAACAGATTCGGCCACTCCTAGTGATAATTCCCTTCTAGCCGCTTTGAATGTTGAAAAGTAGTCCAACCCAGCCCGACCTCCGCCGAATCCTGTGGCCAATTCGCCCCTGCCTCGGACACTTCCACAAATTCAATGGAATTTGGACGTCGAAATTCCATTGAATTTGCGTTGACGCACCGGGCGAAGGCACACCGTCACCGCTGGGGACCGCAGTGGACGGGGGTTGATCAGGTGTTGATCGCGTGTTCGGTGAACTCGCCACAGGCGTGGAAACCCAAACGCCGGTACACGGACTCCCCATCAGCCGACGCCTGCAGCACCGCCGTGCGGTGGCCGCCTTCGATGGCGGTGTGCAGGACCGCCAGGGTCATGGCCCCGCCGTAGCCGCGGCGGCGGTGAGTGGCCAGAGTGCAGATGTTGTAGATCCCCGCGACGCCTGCGTTGAGAAAGACCTCCGCCGAGCAGACCGGACGGCCTGCCGCGTAGCCGACCAGGTAGCGGGACGGGCAGTAGTCGGCCAGCGCTCGATCCGCGGTTCGGGCGAAGAAGTCGCGGACGGTCTCGGCGGGCGGATCCCAGTTCGCCGCGAGCACCTTCGCGTAGTCCGCGAGCTCGGCGGGTGTGGTCGCCGTTCGGATCTCCAGCCCGTCCACCTCGGGCCGCGGGAGGCTCTCGTCGAGGTCCGCCCACATCGCCGTTTCGCGTTCCGACTCGGGTAGACCGACCTCCGCCAGACGGGCGCGCAGGTCCACCGGAGTCGACGCCGGCCCCACCCACCACGAGAAGGGGCGGCCGGTGGTGGCCAGCACCTCGACGGTCTCCTTGATGCGGGCCTCGACCACATCGGGGGCGAAGCGGGCCGCCGCGACGATGTTGAACGTGTCGTCGTCGAGGCCGCTGTCGGCCACCAGCAGGTCATCCGTCCTCGTGACCGTCGCCCCCGCCAGCCCGCTATGCAGGTGGCAAGCGTGCTCGGCCAGGTTCCGCTCCATGCGGACCAGCAGATCGGCTTCCTCGATGCGGGACGACGCGCTCACAGCGCGATCCCACCACAGCCAACCCGACGACGCACCCGATTTTCAGCGTCCACTGTGGCCTGTCGAGCCGCTGGCAACGCAAATTCAATGGAAATCGGACATCCAATTTCCATTGAATTTGCGGGATCGGAGCCGTTACCTCGGGAACAAGCCGTTCAGGGTGCCGTAGTCCAGGGCGTCGTCCAGCGACGTGTAGGTGCCTTCGCCCAGGAGTTCCAGGGTGGCCTTGCGGGCTGCGGTGTAGGCGGCCTGAGCCACTCCGGTTCCGACGCTGATCCGCCGCACCCCGGCCTTGACCAGGTCCGCGACCGCAGGGCCGCCCGGGACTGCCATCGCGTTCACCGGGAGCGGACCTGCCGCGAGTTGGGCCAGGGCGTCCAGGTCGAGCAGCCCGGGCACGAAGATGCTGTCCGCCCCGGCCTCCGCGTACGCCGCCGCGCGGGCCTCCACATCGGCCAGCCGGCCGCTCTCCTCGCCGATGCCGAACAGGTACACGTCCGTGCGCGCGTTGATCACCAGTTCCGGCAGGCCCGCCGCCACCGATGCCGCCCGGGCCTCGGCGATCCGGGCCGCCTGCTCCTCGACTGGGTGCAGGGTGCCGTCCGCCTTGGAGTCCTCCAGGTTGATCCCCACGACTCCGGCACCGATCAGGCCGGTCACCGTCGCGGTGATGTCGCCGTAGCCGCCTTCGGCGTCGAACGTGACCGGCACGTCCACCGCGGCAGCGATCCGCGCCGCGGCTGCGACCATCTCCTCGCGCGTGGCTCCCTGGCCGTCCGAACGCCCCACCGACCAGGCAACCCCGCCGCTGGTCGTCGCGATCACCGGCGCACCCGCCGCCGCGATGACTGCCGCGCTACCGGCGTCCCAGGCGTTGGGCAGCACCAGCGTGCCCGCACCCAACTCCCGCAGCCGCAGGGCCTTCTCCGTCACCTTCGCGTCGACCGTCATCGTTCTCCTCCCGCAGCAATTCCGGGCTCGTAGGAAGTCGTGCTGACCCAACGACCGCGCACCACCCAGGTCCCGCCGTCCGCCGTCGCACCGCGCATTCCGTCCAGGACGTACCCGTCGGCGAGCGCGGGCAACCTGGAGTCCTGCAGCGAGGCGAAGGCGACCGTCCTGCTCGGCTCCCACTCGGTGCTGTGCCGCAATCGCCGGGCCAGCTGCGCGAAGCCGAGCGGAGCAGCGGCCACCACCCACGCATCGGGCGCATCGGCGGTCATCCGCCGCGCCGGCCGCAGCCAGGACGCGGCCTCCTCGGGCCAGTCCACTGTGGCCAGAACGGTGCCGCCCACTTCCGGCCAGGCAGCCGCGAACGCCTCCGCCGCAGCTCGGGACGCCTCATCGCGACTGCGGCCGATCACGACTGTCCGAGCCCGCCCCAGCAGATCGACCACGGCAGCGAGCTCAGCAGCGGTGTGCGGCGCCGGTTCGGAGAACTCGCCGACCCACGCCGAACCTGCCCCGATCAGGGGCGACCTCTCGTCCACGCCCCGAACCTGCCACGCGCCACCGACAGTCGCTGGCAGCATTCAGCCCTCGATCTGCCGACCTAGCGCCTATTTTCCCCAGTTGGCATACTTCGGGGGTGTCGGTTTTCGGAGCACTCGCGCAGCCGATCCGGCGGCAGATCCTGGACTTGCTGCTGGAGCGCCCCCGCCTGGCCGGCGAGGTCGCCGAGCAGCTCAGCCTCCCCCAGCCCGCCGCGTCCAAGCACCTGCGCGTGCTGCGCGAGACCGGGCTCGTGCAGGTGCGCGTGGATGCCCAACGCCGCTGGTACGAGCTCCGCCCCGAAGCGCTCAGCGAACTCGACGAATGGCTGGCCCCGTACCGCGCGCTGTGGTCGGAACGGCTCGACGCGCTCGAACGGCACCTCGACGCCAGCGAGGACCGATCGTGAGTGCTTACGCGGTCACGGCCGCGACCAGCTCGTCCAGTCCGTTGAAGTACCCGTCGAAGGTGTCGGAGCTGGTCGGCGGATCACCGACCGGACGCTGGACGTAGGCGGCCCGCATGCCCCGGGCTTGCGCCCCTCGGAGGTCCCAGGCGTGGGCGGCGACCATGAGCACGCGTTCCGGCGGGCATCCGGCAGCGTCGATGGCGAGCTGGTAGACCTCCGGCGCAGGCTTGCAGGCCGAGGCGGATTCCGCGGACAAGGCTTGGTGCCAGCGCAATCCGGCATGCGCGTTGAGCCGCAGGAGGGCAGCGCGGCTCGCGTTGGAGAGCCCGATCACGGGGTACTTCCGAGCGAGCCGCTCGAGCCCGGCGACGGAGTCGTCCCAGGCAGGTAGCCGTTGCTCCGCCGTGGCCAGCCGGACAACGGCCGCCGGATCGGCGAGCCCGGCGCGGTCGGCCACCAGCTGAGCAGCTTCTCTGTCGATGACCTCGGAATTGGCGTACGCACGCCGTCCTTGCCCGATGCGCTGCTGCTCGACCTCGACGTGCCGCGACCACAGCGCGATCAGCTCGTCGACGTCGTCGAAATGCGGTGCCGCTTCGCGAATTCCCGCCCGCAGCCCGCTGGGTTCGTCCACCAGCGTGCCCAGGACGTCGAAGACGATGACCTCGATGTCGTCCATAGCTCCCCTTCGCGTCACCAGTTGAACCGGTGACGAGGTTGCCACCACGTCGCGTCACCAGTCAAGATGGTGACGTGAATTTCGCGTTCGTGAGCGGCAACCCGGCCCTGGACCTGGCCGCAACAGTGGGATCTCGCCGGGACACGCCCGACGACGCCCTGGCCACGCCCGGTGACCTCGAACGATGGGTGGCCGAATGCGACGAGCTCCCCGATCGCGTCACCGCCGACGCCGCGGGCTTCGAGTCCGCGCTGGCCCTGCGGGAAGCGATCTACCAGCTAGCTCTCGACCGCGTACTAGGCCGCCCCTTCGACCAGGACAGCCTCGAGGTCGTCAACAACGCCGCCGCCGAACCACCGCCCGCGATCGAACTCAGCGATGCGGGACTGCACACGTCGGGAGATCTCCCCGCCGTCCTCTCCCAGATAGCCAGGAGCGGCATCGCGGCACTCGCCGATCCCCAGGCCTGCCTCAAGGAATGCGGGCGCTCCGACTGCACGCGCATCTACCTCGACCGCTCGCGCGGAGCGCGTCGCACCTGGTGCGGCATGGAGGAGTGCGGCAACCGAGTCAAGGCGGCGGCTTACCGGGCCCGCAAACGGGCTTCAAGCACGTAGAGAAGTGCGCAGCAGTGTTCGAGCACCGCTGCGCACTCACGAGCCGTCAGCACCGGCCGCGCTGGTTGCGACGGACCCAGCTGACTGCGTACGTCGCCAGCGCGAATGCCACGGCGGCTTCCATCAGCAACAACGCCCACATCGGGACCCTCCTCCGATCGCTCCGTTCGCCTTTCACGGCAATCGTGCGACAGCAGGCACCCGCCAGCGAGTGTCCCGATGGACAACGTCCGAAAGAATCGGGCCACACAAGGCGGCCGTGGTCACTGCATGCTCACCGCGAGGACGAGAAGGCCGACGGCGACCACTCCAACGACGACGATCAGCGCCAGGTTCGAAGTCTTGTTCATGCCCCCACCCTCCCCACCTGTTTCGCCGAGCAACCACCACCTGCACCTACGCGAAACCCTCTGACCTGCAAGAACTCCACTGCGCACGTTTCCACGAACGGGTGGGTGAGACGCAGCTCGCAGAGCCGTCCCCCACAGATGAGGGGGGCAGCGGCGCACCGCCCGCGGTTCGGCCTGGTCAGATCCCGTGAGTCTTTTGGGGCGCTATAACAACCCAAAGTGCTCACGGGTCAGAGCAGGCCGGACTTCGCCGCCTTGGTGATGAGTTCGATCCTGTTGCGCGCGTTGAGCTTTCGCATCGCGTTGCGGAGGTAGCCGGTCACCGTGTGGCGGGTCAGGCCGAGCTGTTCGGCGATCTCCGGGTTGGTCCGGCCCGCCGCCGCGTGGCGGAGGACGTCGTACTCGCGTTGGGTCAGGCCGGTTTCGTGGAGGCGGGAACGCATCCTCGGCGCCGCCCGGTCGTCCACGCGCGGGTCGAAGATCCCGATGCCGTTCGCCGCCTGGTGCACCGCCGTGACCAGGTCCGTTGCGCCCGCGTCCTTGAGGATGCAGCCGTCGACCCCGGCTTCGAGGGTGGCGCGCAGGGCAGCGTGGTCCCGGTAGGCGGTGAAGACGACGATGCGCGCGTCCGGGGCCGCTCGGCGCAGCGGGGCGACCATCTCGCTGGCCACCGCATCCGGGAAGCGGAGGTCGAGCAGGACCACGTGCGGATTGGTCCGGGCCGTCAGGCCGACCGCCGAGGTCGCATCGGTCGCGCCGCCGACCACGCGGATCGTCGGGTCGTCGCGGAGCAGCAAGCGCACGCCGTCGACGACCACCCGGTGGTCGTCGACGACCACGAGTCGGATCTCGTTCACGGCAGCGGGATCCAGATCCTGACCGTCAGGCCACCGTCCTCGTTGGCCACCACCGACAGCGTGCCGCCGAGCTCGGCCAAGCGGTCAGCGGTGGTGCGCAGGCCGATGCCGTTGCCCGCGGGCTCGGACCAGCCGTTCCCGTCGTCGGCCACCGAGATCGCGACCCCGCCGTCGAGCGCGATCGTGCTGATCAGCACCGATCGAGCGCCGGCGTGCTTCTCCACGTTCAGCAGCGCTTCGCGGGCCGCGGCGACCAGGACTCGCGTGCGGTGCTGGCCGCAGTCCGGGATCTGGCCGATCTCGACGGCCTGCGCCGAGGTACCGGTCCGGCGCTGGAAAGCCGCGCAATCGCGGGACAAGGCCGAGGCCAACCCGCCCACCGGTTCGTCGTGGTCGAGCGCGTGCACCGAATCGCGGAACGCCGACGCCGTTTCCGCCAGCTGGTCCTCCAACGACGCCAACCGGTCCAGCAGCTCGGTGCTGTCCGAGTCGGCGTGGGTGCGCAGGTCGCGGAGTTCGGCGCCGATGCGGAACAGCCGCGCCCCCACCGAATCGTGCAGTTCCGCGGCGATGCGCCGCCGCTCGGCCGCAGCCGCTTGCTCCCGCTGGCGACGCGCCGCCGATGCGGTTTGCAGCGCCAGACCACCGCTGTCGGCGAGGTGCACCGCGGCGTCCAGCTGCCTGCCGCCGAAGTACGAAACTTCCCGCATGGCCGCGTAAACCACGCCCTGCACCCGGCCCGCGCGGACCATCGGCACCGCGAGCATGGTCTTGATGCCGTCCGCCGAGATCGGGATGTCGAAGTCGTGGGTGATCAGCTCGGAAGCGCAGTAGTCGGCCACCCACACCGGACGCCGCTCAGCAGCGGCCAGCCCGCCCAGGCCACGCCCCATCGCGACGTGCAGGTCGTGCAGACCGGTCGCCCAGGTGCCGTTCCACTGCCGCAGCACCAGCATCTGCTCGGCCTCGACCGGACCGGCCAGGCCGATGTGCGCGCCGGTCTCCTCCCGGACCCGCCGCGCCAGTCCGCGCAGCGCAGCCGCGTCGTCGAGCAGGTGGAGGACTTGGGCGTGCTCGTCGATCAGGTGCTCGAACCGCCGTCCGTGCTCGGCTGCGCGTTCCGCGCGGTGCTGCTGCGCCACCTGCACCCCCGTGTTGTCCCAGCCGCCCGGATGTTACCTGCCGTGCTGGGACTTTCACGATCCACTGTGCACTGTGAGGGTCCGCACAGCGGACTACTTGCCACCTCGCGCCGACGCGATCAGCTGGTCGATCTTCGCGCCGATCGCCCGGGCGTCCGCGGGCGCGAGCACGCAGAGCTGCTCACCGGACGAGCCGCGTTCGCGGTAGTCGAGGTAACGGCCGTCAGGTTCGGCGTTGTCGAACCAGCGCAGCACTTCCGACCGCCGCACGCGACCGTGCTGGTCGCGCATGTTGGCCGCGATCTGCCCGCCGCGCACGTGCTCGGCCTGCCCGATCTCCTGGTAGGCCGCGACCTGCCGGTCACCGCTGCTGCCGCGGGACTCGGTGACCTCCTGCATCAGGCTGTCCGGCGTGTCCTCGGCCGGTGCCTGCGGGCGGAACGACTCCACCGGCACCCGGACCGCACCCCGGTTCCCGGGCGGCGCGGGCGGGAACGTGGGCAGCAGGACCTGCGGCAACGGCGCTTTGTCGTGCACCTCGACGGTCAGCGGACCGCCGTAGCGCTCGGTCTCGCCGGGCCCCTGCACGCCGAGCACGACGCGCTGACCTTCGGTGATCGCGGCGACCGCGCGCCACGAGTGATCGCTCTCGAAGTCCGGGAACCACAGCGAGTCGACCCACAGGTACGGCTTGGTGAGCACCTTCAGCGCCTGCGCCAAGCCCGGCTCGACCTCGTTGTCGACGAGGATGCCCAGCGACGCCATGGTGGGTGCTTCGCGCTGCGCGACCTCGCTGAGCTGCTGGAGGGTGCGGCCGTAGGCCTGCCCTTCCAGCGGCAGCGTCAGGTCGTCGAGTTCGAGGTACCGGCGCACCAGGTACAGGTGCAGCGGGTGCAGTTGCCAGCGGCCGACGAGGGCCACGCGTCCTCCCCCAGATATCCCGTGAGCGGCGATGGTGGTCATCACGACCATCGCCGCTCACGAACGGTTTGATCAGGCGCCGAAAACGGGCGGCGCGGTCTTGGGCATGTCGTCGAGCCAGACGTCGTCCTGCTCCTCGAGCCAGCTGGGCCGGTCGTGCTCCTGGTCCTCGCTGCCCTGCCCGCGCTGACCAGCGCCGGCAGCACCAGCACCAGCACCCATGCCGCCACGACCGCCAGCACCCGCACCAGCAGCGCCAGCGGCTCCACCACCAGCACCAACGCCGGCAGCACCGCCCGCGCCGAGCGCACCGGCACCAGCACGACCACCGGCGCCGAGACCACCAGCGCCAGCACCGGCTCCGGCGCCCGCACCGAGTCGGCCAGCACCCATGCCGTCGGCCTTACCGCCGCCAGCACCACCGGCACCACCAGCGCCGACGCCGCCGGGCCGCCCCAAGCCGCCACCGGCACCGCCGCCACCCGGACCGCCCATGCCCGGGCCGGGCATGAAGCCCATACCGCCGCCGGTCGGATCACTGCCGGGGCCGCGACCGACACCGGGACCACCAGGCCACGCGCCGCCGCCCGGCCCGTTCGGATGGCTGGGCGTCCACGCCGAACCGGTCCCGGCCGGGGTCGTCCCCGAACCGGACCCGCCGCCGGAACCGCCGGGGCCGCCACCGGAAATGCCGCCACCACCAGGAACGCCCCCGCCACCGGGACCACCCCCGCTGTAGTCGCCGCCGCCCCCGGTGCGGGGAGGCGCGACCGGCGGTGGGCTGATCGGCGGCGGTGGCGGAGGAGGCGGTGGCGGCGGAGGAGTCGCGGGCTTGCCGTCGAGATCCCGGAACGCCGGAACAGAGCTGTCCACATTGGAGTAGGTGGGCGTCAGGACACGACCCATGGTCTCCTGAGCAGCCCGCTCGGCCTGCTGCCGCTCCTTCATCTGAGCGACCGCGTCGATCCCACCGCCTACAGGGCTCGCCACGCCCATAGCAAAGGTGCGCCCGTAGTGCTGCCCTTCAGGCTCAGGCACCATCAGCTTGGCCTGCCCAGCAGCAGACCCAGCTTCCTCAATCTTGTTCCCGGTCGCCTGAAAAGCGTCGCCACTGTCGGACATCCACTGAATCAGCGGCTCCGAAGACTGGTTGGCCGCGTCAGCAGCCTCGCCTTCCCAACCACCTTGAATAGCAGCGCCGGATTCCTGCTGAAGCTCCGGGCCAATAGCCCGCAGCTTCTCAGCAATCTCCCGCCAACCGTTGGCCGCCTCAGCCGTCTTACCCTGATTCAAAGATCGCTGGTTGATCTCGTAGAGCTCCTGGTGGCCGTAGGCCTGCCAGTTCTCCTGCTGGGTGATCGAAGTGGGGTCGACGTCCATCCCGCGCGTCAGACCACGGTTCTCACGCTCAAGATCAGCACGCAGCTGCGCGTTGTCCTTCTGCGCCTGCTCGGCAGCATTCTGCCGAGCGATCTCCGCACGAGAGTCGTAGCCGAAGAAGTCAGCACCAGCGTCGTAAACCTGGCCAGCACCCTCAGCAACCGCGTTCCCAACGGTCTTGACGCCATCAACTACAGCGCCGCCGACTGCGCTACCGACTTCGCCGGCCCACTCCAGAAACCCCATCAGTTCCCCCAGCTATCTCGGCAGCTTCGACGCAACAGCCTTAGCGATCTTCAAGCCCTCAGCGCACTCGTCAAGGCCTTGGTCACGGAACTCGCTGACGTCGATGACGACCACGCCGCCGCCAGCGTCGACCAGGGCAGAACAGATCCGCGCCTGAGTCGCACTCTTATCAACAGCGCTTGCAGCCGGACGACCATCGATTTCAGTCCGTTCGAACTTCGCCCAGTTATCCTGCTTCTCGAACGACTCAACCGTCTTTTCTTGGTTCTTGGAGAAAGTCGCTCTGAAAGGACGTCCGTTGAAACGGCATCCCGGTTCCGACGAGTTCGTCGAGTCAAGCTCGCCGGTCTCCTCAAAACCAAAAGACTTCAGTTCGTCAGGCGTGAGCATGCCGCAAGGGTCGACCTGCGCCAAGCCCTTCGACTGCTCGCTCGGAGCAGAGTTGTCATCCGGAACCGAACCACCACAAGCTGCAAGAGCCAAAACCGCTGAGCCAACACACGCCGCAACCGCACTTCGAGACAACGTCCTCACGCCTGACTACCCCTCTGCAAGTCCTCGCTGATCTGGTCGTCGGTAGCAACGTAGTCCTTCGCTGCCTCGCGGAAGAGATCCGCCTTCCGAATCAACTCGTCACGCAGCTTGCCCAGCAGGTCTGCAGCCCCGGTGCTCTCACCGTTCGTGGCCTTCAAGTTGAACTTCCCCGCCAGCTGCTGCGCCGAGTCATACTCCCCGAAGCCTTCGACACGATTCAGCTTGACGGCAGCCTGGGCGAGGTCGTCGACGTCCTGCGCCTTGCGCTCGTACACGTCAGCGGCCTTGTTGGCGGCTTCCGGGTTCATCTTGAGCTGACCGGACGAGATCTGCTGCCCCAGCTTGTCGTTCTCGCCCTTGATCGCGTCCAGCTTCGCGCCAGCGCCGGCGAAGCCAACGGCGGCACCCATGGCTGCGCCGCCAATCGCCCCCAGGTCACCCGACATCTGCGCGTCAGCCATCCGTAGCCCCCTCCGGCACCGATCGATCGACCGAAGGTGAACCTAACGAACCCGACAACCCGCCCGCAGCGAAACCCGAAAGATGATCACGTGATAGTCAGCACGTCACCCGCTCAGACCAGCGAGGAACGCCGCCCACCTGGCCTGCGAGAACACCAACACCGGCCCACCCGGATCCTTAGAATCCCGAGCCGCCACAACCCCATCGCCACCAGCGACCTCAACGCAGTCGGCCCCGTCGTCGCTGTAGCTGCTCTTACGCCACTCCGCGAGCGCCCGCTGGTCAACAAAAGCGACCTCGACGCAGGCTCCCTGGTTCATGCTCCTGCTCGACTTTCGCCAGCGGACTGCGGGTAACTCACGCACCGGTCACTCCTCACGGCAGGCCAGCAAGTACACCTTCGATGAACCTCGCGGATTCGCTCTGGCTCAACGCTTCTTCGCGAAGAGCATTCGCGATTGACGAATAGGTGTCAATCAGCACGGGATCCTCCACGTCGTAGCGAGCACCCAAGACAGGGTGTCCTTCCAGGAAGACCCCGGGACTGAAGTCTTCGAACTCCAGCAAGACGAACTTGCCATCCATCCCGGAGTGTGCGCCCACGCTCGCCGGGATCACCTGCACACCGACATGCGGAAGTTTCGACATCTCCAGCATGTGCGTGAGCTGCGCCCGCAGGACATCCCAACCGCCGATGGGCCGCCGCAACACGCCTTCCTCGACCACGACGTCGAGCTTCAACGAGTTCTGCTCGACAACGCGCCGCTGACGCTCCAGTCGAAGACTGGTCACCTTCGCCTGGTTTTCCGCGGAAACACTCCGGCTCGCCTTGGTCAACGCAGCCGCGTAGTCATTCGTCTGAAGCAGACCAGGAACCACAAGCTGCTCGTAGTTGAACTCACGAACAGCTTCCCCCTCCGAACCGAGGAAGAACGCGAACCAGTCCTCGACGACGTCGGCATAGGGCGCCCACCAGCTGGGCTCCGCAGAACGTTTCGCCTGCTCGACGGCGATCTCCACTTCCGACTCCGACGCACCGTAGAAGCGGAGCAGGTCACGGACGTCTCGATGCTGAAGCCGGTACATGCCGACCTCCATCTGACTGATCTTGCCCCGCGAACAGCCAAGCTCCTCCGCAGCCTCGTTGGTCGTCTTCCCAGCCTGAGAGCGAAAGTGCCGCAATCGCGCGCCGATCCTGCGTCGCAACGATGCGGGGTCTGTTCTGGTCGCCACGCTTGCCTCCTGTTCAGCCACAAGTCTGCACGGTCGACGATCACAACCGGCAACCACCCAATCGTGCTCTGTGATAGCTAACCGTTAGCAATTAACCTGTTAGCAAGATCACGCTCGATCACAGGGAGGTTGCTATGTCGGAGCTGTCGTCGTGGAGCCGGGAGGAGTTCATGTCCGCCCTCGAAGAGCTCGCTCGGGAGAACGCTCCTCGAGTGTTCGCGTTGTGCGAGGAAGTCGGCGATCAGCAGGACGGACACGTCGAGTACTGGGGCATGGCCTTCGAAGAGAGCACCGACGTCGTCAGCGCTTCCGGCCAGCTGCGCGCCAGCTTCCAGTCGCCCGAAGCCGCACTGAACCGCTTGTCACGCCGCGCGAACCTGCACCTCGTCTGGGTTTGACCACGCGGAGCTGACCCAGGGCACCTTGATACTGGCGCCCTGGGCAAAGCCCTAGCTACTTCGGCAGCTTCGGCGCAACAGCCTCAGCGACCTTCAATCCCTCAGCGCACTCGTCAAGGCCTTGATCACGAAATTCCTGAACCGTCAGGATGATCACGCCGCCGCCAGCGTTGAACATCGCCGAACAAATTCGGGCCCGCGTGGACCCGCTAGAAATACCACTCGCCGCTGGACGGCCATCAACCTCAAGGCGGTCGAACTTCGCCCAGGTTCCTTCTTGCCGCCCCAGAGACTCAACAGTCTCTTCCTCGTTCTTGAAGACGGTGATACTAAATGGCTCGCCCTTGAAAGCACAGCCAGGCTGCGACGGAACGATCGACGTTGGCTCACCTGGACCATTGAACCCAAATGACTTGAGCTGCTCGGGGGCCAAAAGCTCACAAGGGTCGACCACAGCAAGCCCTTTCTGTGACTGCGCCTCAGAAGCGGGGTCTCCGCCCTGAGTGGGACCACCACAACCCGCTACCGTCAGCGCCACCGCACTGGCGCACGCGGCAAACACAGCTCGCGACAACACATTCACGCCTGGATCCCCTCTGAATGTCCCGTTTGTCAGCTGCAAGATAGTCGGCCTCGGCTTGGCGGCGGACCGGGTTCGATCAGAACCGCCCGGCTGCGGACCGTGAGGGCTTGCACAGCGGGCAGCCGTTCGGTGATCACCGGATTGACACCCGATCAAACTGCAACTACGTTCGTTGCAGTTTGATCGGAGGGAGCGGAGTGGGCCTCAGCAGCAGGAGCGCGGTCGCCATCCACGCGCTCACCATGTTGGCGCGCTGGAGCGACAAGTCGCTGACCTCCGCGGAGATCGCCGACAGCCTGGCGAGCAATCCGGTGCTGGTGCGGCGAATCCTCGGCAGCCTGCGGGACGCGGACCTGGTGCGATCCACCGAGGGGCGCGGCGGCGGCTGGCTCTTGGCGCGCGCCGCTCGCGAGATCACGCTGCACGACGCGTACACCGCCGTCGAGGCCGGGCCGGTCCTGTCGCGGCATCCCCACCCGCCCAGCGATGCGTGCGAGGTCGGGCGCAACATGCAGGCCCTGCTCGAAGCGGAGTTCCAGGACGCGGAGCGGGCGATGGAGGAACGGCTCAGCCAGACGACCATCGCCGACCTGGTCCAGCAGGTGCTGACCATCGAACGCAAGATCGGGCGATCAGCCCGGTAGTCGAGCAGTGGCGGAGGCGCTCCCTCCGCCTTTTTCACACCCAAACTGCAACCACATTGGTTACAGTCAAATGGAGGAACTCGGAATGACAACCACGTCGACCCCGACCGAGCGGGCGCCATCGGGGGTGGGCCTGCTGGCGGTGCTCCTGCCCGCTCTGCTCGTCACGGTCATCGCCAGCGACATGGTCAACCTCATGCTCCCGTCGATCGGCGCGGAGTTCACGGCTTCCGAGGCCGAACTCGCCTGGGTCGTCACCGGATTCCTGCTGGTGTTCGCGGTCGGAATCCCCTTCTACGGCCGCACTTCCGACCGGGTGGGCCTGCGGCAGCTGTTCACCTTCGCCCTGCTGGCCTACGCGGCCGGAAGCCTGATCTGCGCGCTCGCACCGGATCTGCTCGTCCTCGTGCTCGGCCGGATCGTCATGGGGATCGGCGCGGCGGCGGTACCGGTGCTGTCGATGGTCGCCATCACCCGGCTCATCCCGGCCGACCGGCGCGGGACCGGGATCGGCGCCCTCTCCGCGGCTGCCGGCGTCGGCGCTGCCGCCGGACCTGCGCTGGGCGGTGGGATCGGCCAGTTCCTCGGCTGGCGCGCGCTGTTCTGGGTCATGGTCGTGGCGGTGCTGGTACTGCTTCCCGCGGCGCGACGCGTGCTGCCGGGCGATGTTCCGGAAGGCGCGAGCCGGTTCGACCTGCTCGGCGGCATCTTCCTGGGCGTCGGGTCCGGGCTCCTGCTCTTCGGCGCGACTCAGGCGCAGGTCGCCGGACTCACCGCACCCTCGTCGTGGGGCAGCTTCCTGGTGGCTGCTGCGGCGATCGCGCTCTTCGGCTGGCGCACTGTGCACGTGGCGAACCCGTTCGTCCCGCCCGCGCTGTTCGCCAACCGCGTCTACCGGATCGCCGTGCTCGTCACGTTCCTGGCCATGGCCGTCAACCTCGGCGGCCTGGTCTTCGTGCCGCTGCTGATCGTCGACGTCAACGGCCTGGAACCGGGAATCGGCGCTCTGGTGATGATCCCGGCCGGGATCTCCGTCGCCGTCCTCTCCCCGCTGATCGGCCGCCTCGCCGACCGCATCGGCACGAGGCCGCTCGTCGTGGTGGGTCTCGCGATCATGGCGGCGTCCGCGCTTTTCCTCGCCACCGCAACGACGTCGGTGGTACCGATCGCGGCCGGGATCCTCGGGTTGAGCGTCGGTTTCATCCTCGTGCTCACCCCGATCATCAGCGCTGCAGCGAGCGCACTGCCGTCCGAGCAGGTCGGGATCGGCCTCGGGATCCTCCAGGGCGCCGAGTTCCTCGGCGCCGGCACCGGACCTGCCCTGTTCGCCGTACTGGTGGCCGCGCGGCAGCAAACCGTCGGAGCCGCAACAGCATTCTCCGAGGTCTTCTTGGTGATGGCGGTCGTCGTCGTGCTCGCCCTGATCACCGCGTTCCGGATGCGCCCGGCGCACCACGAAGCGCACTAGAGCGCGCATCGGGTCGTGATCCGGGATGGTGCGTCAGAGAACGGCGAGCCGGTCCACCAGCAGCTCCATCCTCCGCTCGGTGTGCTCCGGCGGCTGCCGTCCCGCCCGGGTCAGGGTCGCCAGCCCGTGCAGGGACGCCCAGAACACCTCGGTGAACAGCCCCGGATGGACACCGTCACCGGCGACCTCTTCGAGGCTCTCCAGCAGAGCAGCGAAGGCATCCTTCAGAGGTTCCGGGGTGTCCTCCTGCGCGAACGCCAGGCCGCCGTCGAGCTGGAATATGGCGTCGTAGACCGCCGGGTTGCGTGCGGCGAAGTCGAGGTAAGCGCGGGCGAGGGCGGCGACCCGGGCGCGCCGGCCGTCCGCGGCGGAGGTCGCGGCCCGCAGCGCCGCGGCCAGCTCGGCGGCGCCTTCGAGGGCCACGGCGCCGATGATCTCGCGCTTGCCGCGGAAATGGCTGTAGAGAACGGGCTGGCTGTATTCGATGCGCTCGGCGAGCCGCCGGGTGGTGACCGCGTCCCAGCCCTGCTGCTCGGCGAGTTCGCGGGCCGTCGCCAAGATGAGGCGTTCGCGGTCCGCCCGTTCGCGCTCCTTGCGTTCCTGTACCGACATACCTCGATCCTAGCACCGCTAGACAAAAGAGCAGCAGCAGCGCTAGCGTTGCTTCATCATCTAGCAGCACTAGATTCCTGGAGGGGCAACATGCTCAGCACGCTCGAGGTCGTCACAGTCGTGGTCGTCGGCCTGATGGTGGGGGTGGAGTTCTCCGTCGCCTTCGTCCTGAACCCGATCTTCAACGCACTCCCCGACGACAGCAATCAACGCGGCCGAAGCCACGGCGGCCGGATGCTCGGCGCCGCCATGCCGGTCTGGTACATCGGCTCACTCGTCCTGAGCGCGGTCTGGGCCATCGCCGGATGGCATCAGCCAGGCACCGGCCTCGTCGTCATCGCCGCCGCGCTGCTGATCACGAGCATCATCATGTCGCTGCTGCTGCTCGTCCCGATCAACAACCGGGGCAAGACGTGGACCCCCGAGAACCGGCCCGCGGACTGGAAGGAGCAGATGAACCGCTGGGACCGCTACCACTACGTCCGCGTCGCCATCATCATCGCCGCGTTCGCCCTGCTGGTCGCCGCCCTCGCCTGAGCCCGCGGGCCGGCACCACGCCCCGGGCGCCAGCGATGCCCCTTGAGCGTCCGTCAGATCCCCTCGTGCCACACGTGAGCGTCGCCGGATCCAGTACGGCCGGCCTCGGTGGAACAACCGATAGTGAGAGGAAGTACCGAAGATGGCCGAGCTGCAGAGCCTGGACCCGAATACGCCGATTTTCGCGCAGTTCAAGGAGAAGACCGGCCCCATCGTCCTGGCCAACACCTTCTTCGTTCCGGAGGAGAGGACTGAGGAGTTCCTGTCCCTCTTCCGGAGGCAGGCGGAGTTCATGAAGGCTCAGCCGGGATTCGTCTCCCTGCAGATGCACAGGGGAACAGCGGGCAGTCGACTTCTGATGAACGTCGCGGTCTGGGAGTCGACCGAGGCACTCGCCACGGCGTTCGGCAGCCCGGAGTTCCAGCGCATGGCTGCCGAGTCCCCCGACGACATCGTGTCGTACCCGCACATCTTCGAGCAGGTCGACCTGTGACGCAGCAGCTGTAGAGGCCTGCCAGCGGTCGTCCTGACCGCTGGCAGGATTGCCAAATTCCTTGAAACCGCAGGGGATCCCGGCTTCTGATCCACCCTCGAGCTGGTCCGTCGAACCCGATCGGCGGAATGTCAGAGGCTTCGGGCCAGGGCTCGTCCTGCGGCTCGGCCGGAGAAGATGCAGCCGCCGAGGAAGGTTCCTTCCAGCGCGTTGTAGCCGTGCACTCCGCCTCCGCCGAAGCCGGCCACCTCGCCCGCCGCGTACAGGCCGGGCAGCGGGGCTCCGTCCGGGCCGATCACCTGCGAATCCAGGTTCGTCTGGACTCCGCCGAGGGTTTTGCGGGTCAGGACGTTCAGGCGGACCGCGATCAGCGGGCCGTGCGAGGGATCGAGGATGCGGTGCGGCTTGGCCACTCGCGACACCTTGTCGCCGAGGTAGCGGCGCGCGTTGGCCACCGCCATCAGCTGGAAGTCCTTGGCGTACTTCTGCGTGACCTCGCGGTCCCGCGCGACGATCTGCTGCTTGATGGCGTCGTGGTCGAGCTGCGGGCCGCGGGCGATCGCGTTCATGCCGTCCACGAGTTCGCGCAGGTTGTCCGCGACGACGAAGTCCACGCCCTTGTTCTTGAACGCGTCCACCGGTCCCGGCGCGCCCTTCGCGAGACGGCTGGCGAGGGTGAACTTGAGGTCCTTGCCGGTGATGTCCGGGTTCTGCTCGGATCCGGAGAGGCTGAACTCCTTCTCCAGGATCGACTGGGTGAGCACGAACCACGAGTAGTCGTAGCCGGTGGACAGGATTTCCCTCATGGTCCGGTTGGTGTCGAAGCCGGGGAAGTTCGGCGCCGCCATCCGCTTGCCGGTCGCGTCGAACCACAGCGACGACGGGCCGGGGATGATCCGGATCGCGTGGTCCGGCCAGATCGGGTCCCAGTTGTGGATTCCCTCGGTGTAGTGCCACATCCGGTCCCGGTTGACGATGCGCCCGCCGGCGGACTCGGTGATCCCGATCATCCGCCCGTCCACGTGCGCGGGAACGCCGGAGATCATCGTCTCCGGGCACGGCCCCAGCCGCTCCACCGGCCAGTTCGCCCGGATCAGCTCGTGGTTGTGCCCGATCCCCCCGGAGGAGACGACGACGGCCTTCGCCCGCAGCTCGAAATCGCCCACCGCTTCGCGCGACGACGCCACCCCGCGGTCGGCCTCCGACGGCTCCAGCACGGTGCCGCGCACGCCCACCACCGCGCCGTCCTCGACGACGAGCTCGTCGACCTGGTGGCGGAACTCGAACCGGACCAGCCCGCGCTTCTCCGCCGCCAGCACCGGTTCGGCGAACACCCGCACCACCTCGGGACCGGTTCCCCAGGTGAGGTGGAAGCGGGGCACCGAGTTGCCGTGCCCGCCCGCGACCCCGCCACCGCGCTCGGCCCAGCCGACCAGCGGAGTCAGCCGCAACCCGAGGTCGTGCAGGTACTTGCGCTTCTCGGTGGCCGCGAAGTGCACGTAGGCGCGCGCCCACTGGCGGCCCCAGTGGTCCTCGTCGTCGCGGTCGAAACCGGCCGAACCGAGCCAGTCCTGCATCGCCAGCTCGTAGGAGTCGCGCACCCCCAGCCGGCGCTGCTCCGGGCTGTTGACCAGGAACAACCCGCCGAGCGACCAGAACGCCTGCCCGCCCAGGTTGGCGCGGTTCTCCTGGTCGACGACGACCACCCGGCGACCGGCCTGCACCAGCTCGTAGGTCGCCACCAACCCGGCCAGCCCGGCGCCGACCACGATCACGTCCGGTTCGCTCATCCTTCGCCCTCCACGCTGTAGGCCAGCACGACCCGCTCGAACAGCTCGACCCGGCGCTGCCGCACGGCCGGGTCGTCGGGTTCCATCAAGCACTGCACGGCGGTTCCGTCGTGCACGGCGATCAGCGCCTGCCCGAGCGCAACCGGGTCCGGGACCTTCCGCCCGACCCGGTCGAGCAGCGCCTCGACCCCGGGCACGATCGCCGCCGCGATCGCTTCCTCGCGGGCCACCACGACCCGCCGCAACGCCGGATTCCGCAGCGCGTGCGCGCTGAACTCGGCGGTGATCCGGTACCAGTCGTCGTCCACCGGCGTGGCTTCGAGCAACCGCTCGACCGCCGACCGGACGTCGTCGACCCCGGCCGTCCGCGCGGCGTCGACCGCTGCCCGGACCTCGGCGAGCATCCGCTGCGAGTGCTGCTCCCACATCGCGAGGAACAGCTCCTCCAGCGAAGCGAAGTTGGAGTAGAAGGCGCCGCGGGTGTACCCGGCCCGATCGCAGACCTGCTCGATCGTCGACCTGCCGAACCCCTCGGCGGCGAACACGACCAGCGCGGCGTCGAGCAACCGCTGCCGGGTCCGCCCCCGCCGCCTGGTCACCCGCACCTGCCCGACCACAGCCGAACCTCCCGATCGCCGGATGCACGACCGTATCGGATGCACCGGCGTATCGAAAGGCCTCGGACCAGCGATGTTGCGTCGGACGGGGTCAGGGCAGGTGGGCGAGGACGTTGATCACCGCGCCGGTGGCGTCTTCGACGAAGAAGCGGCGCACGCCCCAGGGCTCGTTCGTGAGCGGGTAGACGACGCGCAGGCCCCGGCGTTGCGCTTCGGCGTGGGCCGCGTCGACGGCTGCCGGTTCGCCGAGGTCGATGCCGAAGCGGGGTTCGGGGTTCTCCATGCCCGGCGGCGAGACGATGACCTGGGCCGACGGGTTCTCCGGTGACCGCAGGCAGAGCACCGGGTCCTCCATCGCCACCTCGAGCCCGAGCACGTCGACGTAGAAGTCCTTGACCGCGGCGGCATCACCGACGAGGTAGGGAATGATTCGACTGACCATTGCCCCATCCTCGCCGCCCCGCTCCCCCACCGCCTTGTACGAATGGAAGCTCGGCGCACGAGGTGGGGGTCGGTTCCGCCCGGAACTGGCACTTCCCCTGGCGTGAACACCTGGCCAGTCCTGGGCAGAACCGACGTTCTGGGGCGGGCTGTCAGCTCAGCTCGCCGGTTTCGGCCACCACTCGGCCGTTGTGGATGACCGTGCGGTCCGTGCCGCGGTCCATCACCGCCGAGGTCACCGTTTCGCCGTCCACCAGCAGGATGTCCGCCTGGTCGCCGGCGTCCAGGCCGGGGCGGTCCACCGTCGAGGTCAGGCGCGGCAGGTCGCGGTCGAGGATCGCCGCACCACCTCGGGTGGCCACCGCGACGGCGTGCTCGACGAGCTCGTCGGCGCGGAAACCGTTGGTGAAGGCCAGCTGCCAGGTCCGGTCGAGCATGTCGGCGTTGCCGTACGGACCCCAGTAGTCGCGCTGGCCGTCCTCGCCGAGGCCGATGCGGACACCGGCCGCCGTCAGGTCGGTGAGCGGCAGCGAGTGGTGCTGCGCAGGGGCGACCGTGGTCATCGAGACGTCCAGCTCGGCGAACTCCTCGATCAGCCGGTTGGTGGTGGACTCCGAGACGCTGCCGAGGTCGTAGGCGTGCGAGATGCTGGCCTTGCCGGTCATGCCCAGCGCGCGCACGCGCTCCAGGATCAGGTCGACCGAGTACACGCCGAGGTGACCCGGCTCGTGCAGGTGGAAGTCGATCGGCGCCTGGTGCTTCTCGGCCAGGCCGAACAGGATGTCCAGGTGGCGGACCGGGTCGCGGTCCAGCGTGCAGGGGTCGATGCCGCCGACCACCGCGGCGCCGGAGGACAGCGCCTCCTCGAGGAGTTCCGGGACTCCCTGCTCCAGCAGCACGCCTGCCTGCGGAAACGCGATGACCTCCACGTCGGCGCGGTCCTTGTGGGCTTCCTTGGCGGCGAGCACGCCTTCGAAGCGCTCCAAGCGGCAGTCGGCGTCGATCTGCGCGTAGCTGCGGACACGCGTGGTGCCGTTGGCGATGATCCGGCCGAGCGTGTGGGTCGCGCGCTCGGACACGGTCCACTCGTCGTTGCGCCAGTTCTCGCGGTCGTTCATCACCATTTCCCAGACGCCCTGGCCGCCGGTGTGCGGGCGGAACGGCAGGCCGATCCGGGTCGAGTCCAGGTGGCAGTGCACGTCGGAGAACGACGGCAGCGCGAGACGTCCGCGCCCGTCGACGACATCCGCGCCCTGGGTGTCCACTTCGGACTCGAGTGGCTTGACGGCGGTGATCCGGCCGTCCTCGACCACGATCTCCGCGAGCGGACCGCCCCACGGACGGACATTGGTGATCAGCATTTCGCCTCCGTTGTGCATCGTCTCGCGATTCCACCGAGCCCGGTCATCGCGCGTTCAGCAGGGGCGCAGTTTCAATTGAAACTGCGGACTCCACCCACGGCGGTTGTCCGTTTGAATTTTAAATTCGGTTTCTCCGGCCGGGGGGGGTGTGGCGTTGGTGGCGAGTTCG
>NZ_JBEOVY010000069.1:0-26800 GCF_040295745.1 Saccharopolyspora sp. NPDC002686 | reverse complement strand
GCTGCGCCAGCTGCTCGCGCAGCCAGCCCTTGCGCCGGCCGGCGAACTCGTCGTCACCGGCGGCGAAGACCTCCGGGGGATAGCTGTCCAGCGGATTGCTGCCGATCAGGTGCAGCTTCACGCCGAACTGCTCGGCGAACGACTTGAGCAGTTCGGCGGTGATGCCGCGCGCACCACCGACCGCCACGACCACCGACTCCGGGCCGAACCGCGCAGGAACCGGCTCAGGCAGTTCCACCGGGCGTTCGACGAGCCCGTGGACGTGGCGCTCACCCCGGTCGTAGAAGACCACCGGAAGCGTGCGCCGCACCCGGCTCTCCTGCTCCGCGACGCGCAGTCCCGCTGCCGCCGTTCTCTCGTCGGTGCCGAGCACGAACCGCACGGCATCGGGGGATTCGAGGTGCGCTGCCTTCATCAGCCCGGAGAACAGGCCGTGGTGGGGATGCGGCACACCGTCCGGCAGCGCACCCAGCAGCAGGGCGATCACCGAGGCGTCCAAGGCCCGTTGCATGACCAGGAAGGTGAGGTCGTGCAGCGCGTCGACCTGCGCGGATCCTTCGGAGAGGCACGTCTGCGGCGGCGCCGAAGCGGTCAGGTCGACGACCACCCGTACCGCGTCGGGGCGGTGTCCGGCGAGCGCGGAATCGACTGCGTCCGGCGTGACCTCCGGCAGGTGGTGCCAGCCGGGGCGGGGAGCCATCTCGGGCGCGCAGCAGAGCACCCGCGCGCCCTCGGGCAGCGACAGCGGGTCGACCAGCTCCGGTTGATCGGTGAGCAGCACCACGCCGGGCGGCAGGAACGGCGTACCGGGAAGCGCCCGTTCGCGCGCCTCGGGCCGGAGCTCCGCGACGTGCCGCTTGACCTGGCACGGCTGGCCCGGCGCGTGTTCCACGGCGTTGCCGAACCGGCCATCCAGCTGACCGGGCGTGGACGCCGGGACGGTCAGGTCCAGTCGGGTCGCGGGGGAGTCGGACTCGGCGTGGCACACCACAGTGGACGGTCCGCTGCCGGTGATCAGCTGCCGCAGCACGGCCAAACCACCCGCGCCGCCGAGATAACGGGCGTTCTCAGGAGCCGGTACACCGCACTCGACCGCCTCGCGGGACTCCGGGGCGTCGGCCGGGCCGACGTCGTCCACCCAGCCGAGGACGCGCAGCCCAGCGGCTTCGGCGACCTCTTCCCGGGCCAGGGCGAACAGGAACGCACCCTCCGCCGGGTCCGCGCCCGGCACCAGGTCGCCGAGCATCGGGCGGAACTCGGCGAGGCCGTTCCCGTTCGTCCCGCCCACCAGGGCGACGTCGATCTCGCCCGCCTCCAGGTACCCGGCGGCGACGTCGAACGCGGCCAGCGTCGAGGCGAGTCCCGCGTCCAGCGTGAGGTTCGGACCGTGCAGGTCGAAGTAGTTCGCCACCCGCGCCGAGATGATGTTCGGCATGATGCCGGAGAACGAGTCCTCGTTGGACGGTGGCACCAGGTCGTGCGCGCGTTCCCGCAGACCGTGCAGCAGCTTGGGCAGCAGATCGGACTCGGCGAGCGCCGGATTTCCGGTCAGGGCCTTGCCGATGTCGTCCAGGTAGCACCGGTTGGCGTAGAGCATGCCGTTGCGGGTGGGGCCGAGATGACCCACGAACACCCCGGTCCGCTCCGCGTGCTCCTGCCACGCGGCACCGAGCTGGTCCCGCAGCTGGTGACCGCACTCCAGGGCCATCAGCTGGCAGCGGTCCACCGTGCGGACCGTCGGTGGCGGCAGCCGCACCCGCGAGAACGGCGGCGCCGGGTACTTCTCGCCGAAGCTCGTGGCGGGCCCGGGGGCCCGGCCGTCGAGCCAGGCTTCGACCGCTGCCCGGTCGTCGAGTCCGGGCAGGTGCGCGGCCCACCCGACGATCGCGATGCGCCGGCGTGGTCGGGCCTCGTCCGCGGTCCGCGCGATCGGCCGGCGCGGTGGTTCGGCGATGATCAGGTGGGCGTTCGTGCCGCCGAAGCCGAACCCGGTGACCGCGACCGTGCGCTCCCGGTCCTCCCGAGCGGGGAGCGGGTGCGCCTCGGTCGGGATGCTCAGCGCGGAACTGCCCTCGGCGAAACCCCTGGTGAGCGCGTTGAAGCGGAACTGCGGCGGGACGACCTCGTGCCGCATGCCGAGCATCGCCTCGATGAGCGACACCACCCCGGCCGCCCACCCGGTGTGCCCGATCAGGGACTTGTTCGAGGTGACCGGGACCGCGCCCGGATCCCGTCCGTAGCGGTCGTGCAGGGTGTTGAGCTCGGCGAGGTCACCGGCCGGTGTTCCGGTCGCGTGCGCGATGATCCAGTCGGGCCGCTCCTCGGCCCGGGCCCTGGTCAGCGCGCGGGCCTGCCCCTCCGGATTCGGTGCGTAGATGGCCTTCCCACGCCCGTCGGAGGAGGTACCGGTGCTGCGCAGCACGGCCAGGACCTCGTCGCCGTCCGCGCGCGCCCGGCTCAACCGCTTGAGCACCACGACGGCGGCACCGTCGGCGAAGATCACGCCGTCCGCGTCCTCGTCGAGGGAGCGCACCTCGCCCCGCTTCGACAGGCCGCGCAGCTTCGAGAACAGCACGGTGCCACGCGGTCCGAGGGCGAAAGCGCCGCCGCACACGGCGACATCGGTACTTCCGCTCAGCAACGCCTTGGCTCCGATGTCCACCGCGTAGAGCGACGACGAGCACGCCGTGTCGACCATCTGCACCGATGCCGTGGCAGGCAGCACGCCGTCGATCGCCAGCCTGCCCACCCGGTGCGGCAGGAAGCGGGCGGCCTCCGCCTCGGCACCGCGCCGGTAGCGGTCGGACAGGGTGCGCCGGACCTCGCCGCGCAGCACGTCGGCCCGGTCCGGATCGAGGTCGGCGAGCAGGGCGTCGGCCTGGTCCACCGCCGCAGTGAGCACCCCGGCCTCTTCGAGGTGCTGGTTGCCGTCCGGGGTGTAGCCGAAGATGCAGCGGACCCGGTCGCTGGACTCCGTGCTGACGCCTCGCATCGCCTGCACGACGCTGTGCCGCAGCCAGGCGGTGGTGAACTCCTCGCGCTCGTCGACCGGCCGGTCGGTGGGCCGGAAGTCGGTGATGAACACGCACCGGTCCTGGTAGGCCTTGTCCTCCGCGTGCTCGTCCGGCGAGTGGAACGAGTCCCGGTCCCAGCGGTCCGGGGGTACCGGGACGAACAGCTCGGCGCCGGTCTGCCGCAGCTCCCAGAACTCGTCCGGGCTGTTGGCCCCGGCCACCGCCATGCCCATCCCGACGACCGCCACTTCGTCCACTTCGGACTCATCGGGGAGCGGTTCCTCCGCCGTGCGCTCCACGGCAGGTCGAGCAGGTGGGGGAGAGAGCAGCGGAACACCCAGCGACAGACCGCCGTCGGCGACCACCGTCTGACCGGTGATCCAGCGCGAGTCGTCACCGACCAGGAACGCCACGAGATCGGCGAACTCCTCCGGAGTGCCGAGGCGCTGGAACGGCGTGGCGGCGCGGACGGCCGCCTGCATCTGCTCGGCCTGCGGGAACGCGTCCGCGACGTCGCTGACCAGCATCGCCGCCGACGCGGTGTTCACCCGGATCCCGTCGGCGGCGAACCGCGCGGCCAGGTAGCGCGTGAGCGCTTCGACCGCGGCCTTCGCCGGTGCGCAAGCCAGGTAGTTGGCCATGACGAACTGCGATGCGCCGAGCGTGGAGACGTTGGCGATGGCTCCGCCGCCGTGCCGGCGCATCAGCTCGGCCGCGCGCTCCGAACAGCGCAGCGCCCCCTTGACGTTGGTGTTCCAGCCCTTGTCCAGCTGCGCGTCGGTGACCTCGTCGTCGGCCACGAGCGCGCCGGAGGCGGCGCTGTTGACCAGGATGTCCAGCCGCCCGTACCGGTCGTCGATCTCGGCGAACATCCGGTCCACCTGTTCCGGCCGGGCCACCGAGGCGCGGATCAGGTCGATCTCGCCCGTCCCGGACAGTTCCGCCCGGGTCTGCTTCGCCTGCTCGTGGGAGTGGAAGTAGTTCACCACCACCCGTGCGCCACGCGCGAGCAGGGCCGCCGCGATCGCCTTGCCGACGTTGTGCGCACCGCCGGTGACCAGCGCGATCTTCCCCCCGAGCTCGCTGCGCTCAGGCATGCGCGGACTCCGCCGAGGAGAGCAGCCGCACGGTGTGGTCGACGACCTTGCCCATCTTGTCGTAGTCGGCCAACCGGAAGCCGTCGGCCGGCATCGGCAGCCCGAAGGTCTCCGATACGCGGGTGAGCAGCTCGACCTGCTTCACCGAGTCGATGCCCAGCTCCGCTTCGAGCTCGACGTCGTCGGTGAACACCTCTTCCGGGTACTCCAAGGCGTCGGAGTACATCTTGCGCAGTTTCCCGGCGACCTCCGCCGGGTCGAGAACCGCAGTGCTGCTGGCCGGATCTTCTGACGACTGCGGGGTTTCCGGATCTGCTGACGGTTGCGGTGTTTCCGGTTCTGGTGGCGTGGTGCGGGTGTCCTGGTAGCGCTCGAACTCCTGCCGGATCAGTTCGATGATCTGCGCGCCCCGGTCCGCCCAGAACGCGTCGAAAGCCGTTCCACCGGCCGCTTCCGGGGCCGGCAGCAGACCGGCCGCGCGCAGCTCCCGCAAGGCGGAATCGATGCCCGCCGGGGGCAGACCGGCAACGGCGGTGGGTGCGGAGCTGCTCAGGTGCTGCCGCACGAACTTGCTCAACGAGCCCACAGCACCGCATTCGACGTAGGCCCGAACGCCCTTGGCCTCCAGTCGGCGGATGGTCGCCGCGAAGTGGACCGGGAGCGTGAGGTGGCTCGCCAGCGCGGCCGAGATGTCCTCGTCGTCGCGGTACTCCCGGTCCAGGATCGGCGAGTGGACCCGGGTCCGCAGCGGTCGTCGGGGGATGTCGCGGATGGCCGCGGTGAACCGGTCGGTGGTCGGCAGCAGCAGCGGGCTGTGGAACGGAGCGGGCGATTCGAGCTGCGCGAACGAAACACCGACCGCACCGGTCACCGCGCGCAGCTGTGCCATCGACTCCGCGGGCCCGGACACCACCGTCTGGCGGTCGTGGTTCTCCGCGGCGATCACCAGGTCGTCGTCGCCGACGGCGGACAGCAGCGACCGCGCGCGGTCCGCGTCGGTGGCCAGCGCAGCCATGCACCCGTCCCGAAGCTCGGTCTCCTCGACGACCCGGACCCGGTGCCAGATCAACCGCGCGCCGTCGGCGACGGTGTACGCACCGGCGCACACCAGTGCCGCGATCTCACCCAGGCTGTGGCCGAGCAGCAGGTCGGGGCGGAGACCGCTGCTGCGGAGGGCGTGGTGGACCGCGACGTCGGTGCCGTAGATGGCCAGCTGGGACACCCACGGTTCGTCGGCGAGCAGGGCGCCGAGGTTCGGGGGTTCGTCGCCGAACACGACGTCCGACAGGCGACGTCCGGTTTCGGCGAGGGTCACGCCGTCGATCTCCTCGAACACGTCCTGGGCGTCCGGGTGGTTCTTCGCCGCGTCGGCCAGCGCTTCTCCGTCGAAAGCGCCCTGCCCGGGAAACAGCGCGACGACATCAGCGGATCGGTCCACAGCAGTTCCTCCTCTCCTACGCCGGACGATCGCGTTCTCGAACGTTCGTCTCGGCCTGACCGGTCGGACTTCCGGCGGCCCGGAGCGGCCGGGTCGCCGGGCGTGCGGAACGGGCGCAGGTCGCACGGAACTCCGCAGGTGCATCGCGCCGGTCAGCGGTGTTCGGCGGCGATCGCCACTCGCGGTGTCGGCACCGCGCCGTCGGGGAGGGAACGCGGTGTGCAGAGCATCGATTTCCAGCCCAGTCTGGCACGCCGGAGCAGGCCCACAAATATCAAGGAAGATGCACCGCGCATACATAATTCGACGCAACAGCGTGCACCTGCACGAAAAATCCCTTCCCGGACAAGGACTTTCGGTCGCATCGGCGAATACGACAAAGCTGGCGAGGGATCGCTGACGAGGGCGAAAAACCCTCTACGTCAGGACCTTTGGATCTGCAGAAGAGGAGTTCGCGTCGAACCGGTGCATGTTTTGCCGGATCCGGTTTCGGGGGCGCCGGGAGTTGGTAATCTCCGGTCATGCCGGTTCCCGCAGCTGTGCGCGAGCAGATCCGGGCGTTCCTCGGCGAGGACGACGAGATCAGGTACGTCTTCCCCGCGGACGTCCTGATGAGCGTGCAGTCGAGCGTGCTCGTCGTGGTGAGCAGCAAGGCGGTCACGGTGCTCTCGACGGGCTTCTGGTCCAGGAAGAAGCCGAAATCGGTCCTCGCGCGGTTGCCGCGCAACACCGTCCTCGGCCCGGTGGACGTGCAGTCGACCCCGTGCTTCACCCTCGACGGCATCGACTACGAGATCGACGACGAGTACGTCGCGGTGGTCAACGCCGCCGACTCGGAGATCACGTCGCCCCGGGACTTCCCACCGGACCCGCTGCCGGACCTCTGACCCGCGCGAGCCGCTGACCCGACCCGGGAGTCGCGCGGTCGGTAGCAGCGGATCCTCGGCCTGAGCGAAAGCCGCCCTGGTGCAGGGGGAGTCTGCTGCGGTGCGGTCTGCGCCCGCTGCAGAAGTCATATCTTTTCGCACTATTGACATATCATGTGCGCGTGCCCACTATCTGCTGTTCATGAGCGGACGTGACCTCCCGCTGCACGCGCGGATACGCAGGGAGCTGGAGGCGCACATCCAGGAAGGTCGGTGGGCGCCCGGGACCCGGATTCCCACCGAGTCCGAGCTCGGCGAGCAGTACGGCGTCTCCCGGATCACGGTGCAACGCGCGCTCCGGGACCTGGCCGATACCGGCATGGTCGTGCGGTACCGGCGGCACGGCACGTTCGTCGCGCAGACCGCCGGGGAGCACAACCTGCTCCGGGCGACCGGACTGCTGGTCAGCGGTGCTGAGATGCACGGTGACCACCGGGTGATCAGCGCTCAGGTGCTGCTCGCCGAGCAGGCCGCCCTGGTGTTGCCGGACCTGGCCGGTGACGAAGCCGTCGTCCAGGTCGAACGCCACAAGCTGAGCGCGGACGGCGGGAGGGTGGCGATCGCGGAACTGGCCGTGCTGCCGTTCCGCTTCGCGCCCGACCTGCTGGACCAACCGCTGGTCACCACGACCACGCACGTCTACCTCCGCAACCGCGGGGTCAAGCTGGGGCGGAGCCGGCTCTACGTGGAGCCGCACGCGCTGGACGACGAGCACGCCGAGCTGTTCGGGCTGCCCGTCGGCACCCCGGTCTTCCGCTGGCTGCGGATCACCTGGAGCGCCGACGGCGACGTCGTCGAGCACCTCCGCGCCATCCTGCCCGCCGAAACTTCCCGGTTCTACGTCGAAAGCACGCTCAACGGCCCGCCGTTCTGAGCCCCTCCGCACCCCCTCGCCCTGAGCCAGTTCGGGAGACGATCATGCGTTCACGCCGTTCCCTGCTCACCACCATCGTCGCCGTCGCAGGCGCTGCCGCGCTCGGCCTCACCGGGTGCGCCCCGCCGAACCCGTCCGCCCAGGCCGGGACCCTGGTCATCGCCGGCTACGGCGGTTCGTTCGAAACCTCCTTGCGCGAGACAGTCATCCCCGAGTTCGAGAAGACCTGCTCCTGCAAGATCACCTACATCCCCGGTTCGTCCACCGACAGCATCGCCAAGCTCAAGGCGCAGCAGGCGAGCCCGCAGATCGACGTCGCGCTGCTCGACGACGGGCCGCAAGCGCAAGCCGTCGAGGCCGGGCTCCTCGCGCCGCTGGACACGAAGGTCGTCCCCGTCGACCAGGTGGTGGACGTGGCGCGGCTGCCCGGGGACGTCGGCGTCGGATTCGGCATGACCGCGACCGGCATCGCCTACAACCCGGACTGGTTCGCGCAGCACGGGATCCCGGCGCCGACCAAGTGGATGGACCTCGCCGATCCGCGGCTCAAGGGCTCGCTCGTGCTGCCCTCGATCACCAACACCTACGGCGTCGGGCTGCTGGTCGGATCGGCCGTGGCCAACGGCGGTTCCGAGCAGGCGATCCAGCCCGGGTTCGACGCGGTCGGCAAGATCGCGGGCAACGCGGTCACGTTCGACACCACGGCCGATGTGTCCAACTACTTCCTGCAGGGGCAGGCCGCGGCGTCGGTGTGGGGCGTGTCCCGGGTGTCCACGCTCGCGGAGAAGAACTTCCCGGTGCGCTTCGTCTACCCGGAGGAGGGCGCGCTCGCCCTGGTGGCCACCGCGAACGTCGTCAACAAGGCACCGCACAACGAGCTGGCGCAGAAGTTCGTCGCCCACCTGCTGGACGAGAAGGTGCAGACCGCAGTCGCCGGCAGCACGTACGACGGCCCGACCGTCAAGGGTGTGACCATCGATCCCGCGCTGGCCGAGAAGCTCGTCGGCCCCGACTCGATCGGCAAGCTGCGGAAGCTCGACTGGAAGGTCATCAACCAGCAGCGGTCGGCCTGGACCGACCAGTGGAACAAGCAGGTGGAGAACCGGTGACGACTCTTGCGGAAACCGCCACCCGCGGCCGGCTGCGGTTGTCGGAACTGCGGAAGAGCTTGGGCGGCAAGGAGATCGTGCGCGGCATCGAGCTGAGCACCGAGCCCGGCGAGTTCCTCACCCTGCTCGGCCCGTCCGGCTGCGGCAAGACGACGACGCTGAACATCATCGCCGGGCACCTGCTGCCGGATTCCGGCACCGTCGAGGTCGACGGCCGGGACCTGACCGCCACGCCGGCGCATCGCCGCACCATGGGCATGGTCTTCCAGTCCTACGCGCTGTTCCCGCACATGACGATCGCCGACAACGTCGGTTTCGGGCTGCGGATGCGCCGGAGCGGCCGCGCCGAGCGGGCCTCGAAGGTCGCCGACGCGCTCGAGATGGTCGGGCTCGACGGCATGGCGCAGCGGTATCCCCGGCAGCTCTCCGGCGGGCAGCAGCAGCGGGCCGCGTTGGCCCGGGCGCTGGTGGTCGAGCCGGACCTGCTGCTGCTCGACGAGCCGTTCTCGAACCTGGACGCCCAGCTGCGGGTCCGGCTGCGGGAGGAGGTCGTGGCGCTGCAACGCCGCATCGGCACCACCACGATCCTCGTCACGCACGACCAGGAGGAGGCGTTGGCGGTCTCCGACCGGATCGCGGTCATGGACCAGGGCGTGATCCACCAGCTGGCGACCCCGCAGGAGGTGTACCTGCGACCGGCCACCGACTTCGTCGCCCAGTTCATCGGCGAGGTCAACGTGCTGGACGGCACCGCCGAGGGCGGTGCGGCGTGCCGGATCGCCGACGGTGTCGTCGTGTCGGCGGACCCGGTCGGCGAACAGCCGCGGCCGGGCGACGACGTGCGGATCTACGTGCGGCCGGAGGCGATCCGGCTCGCGTCCTCGGGAGAAGGGCTGCCCGGCACGGTCCGGGACACCCGGTTCCTGGGCGCCAAAGCGCGGTGCACGGTGTCCACAGTGGCCGGTGCGGTCGAAGTTTCGCTGCCGTTCGGCGAATCCGTGCCGGAGGTGGGGCAGGAGGTGAAGTGCAGGTGGCAACCGCAACACGCGTCGCTGGCGGTCCGGGGGTCCTGACGCCCCGCCGCGGACGGCGCTGGCGCACCGGACTGCTGCTGGCGGCACCGGCCATCGCGGCGTGCGCCCTGCTGTTCATCGCACCGCTGTTCACGTTGGTGCTCAACAGCTTCCGGACGCAGCAGGGCGATCTGACGCTGGCCAACTACGTCCGGTTCCTCGGTGATCCGTTCTACCGCGACATCCTGTGGCACACCCTCTGGATCGGCGCCCTGACCACCGCGGGCTGCCTGGTGCTGGGCTACCCGTTCGCGATGTACCTGCGCGGCCGGTCGCCGCGGGTGCGCAACTACCTCTCGCTGATCCTGCTCTCCCCGCTGCTGATCAGCATGGTGATCCGGGCCTACGGCTGGCTGGTGGTGCTCGGCCCGAACGGGCCGATCGCCGGTGCGCTGGGCTTGTTCGGCATCGATCCGCCCGCGCTGCTCTACACCGACACCGCCGTGGTGATCGGCATGGTGCACGTGATGTTCGCGTACATGGTCCTGCCGCTGATCGGGAGCCTGGACCGGATCGACCCCACGCTGGTGCCGGCCGCCAAGGGGCTGGGGGCGAACGCGTGGAGCTGCTTCTGGCGGATCACGCTGCCGCTGTCGGCGCCCGGCATGCTGGCCGGGTCGTTGATCGTGTTCAGCTTGACGGTGTCCAGCTTCGTCACCCCGGCCATCCTGGGCGGCCCGACGGTCAAGCTGATGCCCTACTTCGTCTACACCGAGGCGACGAACACCTTGGACTGGCCGTACGCGGCGGCCATCGGCTTCATCCTGATCGTGGTGACCACGCTGCTGGTCGCGGTCTACTCCCGGTTGTTGCAGGGGCGCGGGGAGAGGGGAACGTTCGCATGAACCGGACGGCACGCGCGCTGGGCGCCGGCTTCGCCACCCTGGTCGCCCTCTTCCTGCTCGCCCCGGTCCTGGTGACGATCGCATCGTCGCTGACCACGACGAGTTACGTGTCCTTCCCACCGCAGGGCGTCACGCTGCGCTGGTACGTCGAACTGCTGCACCGGCCGGAGTTCCTGAGCTCGTTCGCGCTCAGCCTCGGCGTCGCGGCCGCCGCCGCGGTGGTGTCCGCGCTGCTCGGACTGGGTGCGGGGTTGGCGATCCACCGCTACCCGTTCCCGGGCCGGTCGGTGCTGGACAACTTGTTCTCCAGCGCGTTCGCGGTACCGACGATCGTGCTCGGCATCGGTCTGCTGCAGTGGTTCGCGCAACTCGGCCTGGCGGCCAGCCCGGTCACGCTGCTGCTGGCGCACCTGATGCTGACCGTGCCCTACACGGTGCGGTTGGTGCTCGCCGGGCTCGCGGGCCTGGACCGCTCCGCGGAACGCGCCGCGGCCGGTCTCGGCGCGTCGCCGCCGAAGGTGTTCTGGCACGTCACGCTGCCCGCGCTGCGCGGGTCGCTGATCGCCGGTGCGTTCTTCGCGCTGATCACGTCCTTCGACGACCTCACGGTCGCGTTGTTCGTGGTCACCACCGACATGCAGACGCTGCCGGTGCGCATCTTCAACTACCTGCAGTACAACTACGACCCGACGGTGACCGCGGTCGGCACGCTGATGGTGCTGTTCGCGGCGGTGGCGGTCGTCATCATCGAGCGGGTCGTCGGTGTGGCGCGGCTGTTCGGGACAGAGTCGGACCGCTGAACCAGCCGGATCGGGCTCGACCTGTCCGCGCTGGCAGGTCGAGCCCCTAGGTGTCCACAAAGGATTGATCTCAACGGGCTTTGGCCGCGGCAGTGCATTCGGCGTTGCCGCGGCACGCGGCGAGTTCGGTCAGCGTCCGGTGCAGCCGATCGCGCTGGTCGGGCGGCAGTTGCGCGTAGGTGTTGTCGAGCTAGTCCGGGTCCGTCCGGTTGTCGTAGTACTCGTGCTCGCCGGTCGCGTACTCGACGTAGGTGCCCTCCGGCGTGCGGATCGAGGTGTAGGTGGGCGGGATCCCCTCCTGGTTCCTCTGCTGGTCGGGGTCGCCCGGCCCGTTGCGGGGCGCGTGGTGCTCCACCAGCGCGACGTCGCGGTCCGCGGCGGGTGACCCGCCCCGGAGGAGACCGGCGAAGCTCATGCCGTCGAGGTCGGGTCGCGGCGGGAGACCGGCTAGTTCGGCGAAGGTCGGGCGCAGGTCGATGTTCTGCACCGACCGGTCGACCACCACGCCGCTCGGCACGCCCGGGCCATTGGCGATGAGCGGCACGCGGACGTCGGTGTCGAACGCGGTCTGCTTGCCCGCCTCCAACGCGTGTTCGCCCAGGTGGAAGCCGTTGTCGGAGGCGAAGACGAGATGCGTGCGCTGCGCCTGGCCGGTCTCGGCGAGCGTGCGCTGGAACTCCGCGAGCATGTCGTCCACGGCGAGCAGGGACCGGGCGCGCTTCCGGTACTTCTGGTCCGCGGACTCGATCTGCTCCGGGGACAGCGGCGGCAGGTCGCGCAGCCACGCGGGCTTGTCGGACCGGTCGGCTTCGTTGAAGGCCGGGCCGCGCGGCGCGGTCAGGTCGGGGAAGGCGTTCTTGTGCCGCGGTGCCGGAGTCGAGGGGCTGTGCGGCACGAACGGCGCCACTTCCAGGAAGAACGGGGTGCCTTCGGCGGCGTTGGCGCGGATGAAGGCGTTGCCGCGCTTGGCGATGACGTCGGTCAGGTAGTCCTCAGGACGCCGACCGTGGTGCTCCACCCGCCCGTTGACGTTGAGGTTGTAGTCGTAGTTGGCGTAGCCGTTGCCGGCCACTGCCCACTCGTTCCAACCTGGCGGCACGAAAGGCCGATCGCCACCGAGCGGTGCGCGCGGCTGGTAGCCGTTGAGGTACTTGCCGAGGAAACCCGTCCGGTAGCCCGCCTGCTGGAGCTCGGTGCCGATCGTGTCCCGTTCGTCCCGCTCGTGGAACACCCCGAACCCGCCGTCCGGCGGCTCGTTGGTGAACACACCGGTGTTGTGCGGGAACTTCCCGGTCAGGATCGACGACCGCGACGGGCAGCACAGCGAGTCGGTCACCGTGAAGTCGGAGAAGGTCACGCCGTCCCGCTGCATCTGCTGCAGGTGCGGCATGAACTGGACGAGTCCCGAGTCCATGTCGTCGACCAGCACGAACACGATGTTCGCGCGCCCGTCCGGGGCCGAGCTCCCCGGCGAGTCCGAAGTGGTGCACCCGGCCAGCACCAGCACTGCGGCGGCGCAAAGCGCGAGCCGCGCACGCAACACCATGATCAGCCTCCGGCTCCCGGCAGCGACGGCCCGCCCAGGACACCAGCTCGGCGACGCCCCCAGCAACCGGCACACGGGGATTCACGGCAGACTGGGACAGCCGGGTCGGGATTGCGCTGGTGCGCGATGTTCCGTCAAGCCTGGTGGTTGTCGAAGTTGGCTCGGTTCTCGCAGAGCTCGTCGTGGTGGGTGCCTGCCCAGTCGATCAGCGCGCACGCGGTGGAGCTCGTGCACCGGCAGGGGCTGAAGGTGACCGCGCTGGCCTCCGCTGGTGACGGGGAGATCCTCGTCACCAGGGGCGCTGACCACGTCCTGTCCCGCGGTGCGTCGCTCGCACCTGCTGGCTGGGACGGCATGCTCGACGCCGCGGTGCCGGGCCCGATTCACTTCGAAGATGCTGCGGCAGCCGACGCGCGACTGGCCGAAGGTGGCTTGCGCGGTCGGCTCGTCCTCATCCCGTGACACGGTGTCACAGTGGATGATCTCGGGATTTTCGTAGCAACACTCAGCGACGGGGTGCGGGCGTGATTCACGCGCGCCGGTACTCCGGTCGCGCTGTCGTGCGGCGGGTCAGGTCGACGAAGTCCGGTTCGAAGTCCTCGGTCGCGTTGACGGCCTCCCACAAACGCGTGGCACCTGCGTGGGAGATCGGCAGTTGCCGTGCCGGGTCGTCGACCGCGGACAGCAAGGTGTCGTCGTCCTCCGCGGACCGGCGCAGCGGGCGCGGGTTGGTGGTGTCGAGGGCTCGGGTGACGACGGCGGCCATGGGGCCGACCGACATGAGGTCGAGCGCGGTGGCGTAGTCCTGGCCGAGGTAGTCGGCCATGTCGAGGGCTTCGCGGATGCCCGCTTCGGCGGCCATGATGGCGACGTTGGTGATGAGCTTGTAGGCCACGCCGGAGCCGACGCCGCCGACCTGGCGCGCTGTGCCGAGGGCGTCGAGCACCGGGCGGACTCGTTCGAAGGCGTCGTCGGGTGCGCCGACGAGGAAGGTGATGCGGCGCTCGCGCGCGTACTTCACCCCGCCGACGATCGGAGCGTCCAGGACGGTCACCCCGTCCGGAGCGGCAGCGACCACGGAGTCGAGCAGCGCCGGGGTCGTGGTCGAGCAGACGAGGACGGCGGCCCCGGGAGCGGTGCCCGCGAGGATGCCGTCCTCGCCCAGGTAGGCGGCCGGGATGTCGTCCGACATCACGAGACCGACCACGACGTCGGCTCCGCGGGCCGCATCGGCCGCAGTGGGCAGGACCTCGGCCCCGGCGGCGGAGGCGCGTTGGCGCTTGGCTGGATCGATGTCGTGGACGCGCACCGCATGTCCGCGGGACAGCAGGTGGGGCACCATCTGCTCACCCATGTCGCCGAAGCCGATGATGGCAACCGTCTTCATGTGGAGCTCCAAAGCTCTCCGGGCGTACGGCTCATACGCCGACTTTCCTACGGGCCGGAACGCCCAGCCACTCGGGCGGTGCACAGCTGGATTCGCCTCATCGCCGGCGCCGACAGGTCCATAGTGGATTTCTGTCGCGCCGACGATGGCGCGTGATCCTTTGGAGTCCGGTCCCGACCGGCCCTGCTCGCCTGCCCCACCGTCGTTCCCGCCACCGTGCGCGAAGTGTTCTGGACCAGTGCTTCCCAGCTTCGATCCTCGGCAGGGCGGACAGCCCCGCTGGTCCGCTGGGGCGATGGCTCACCGTTCTCACCAGCCACATCTGCCATCGCTGGCCACTGTGGTGCAAGCATCGCCACACGGCTCGACCAGTTGCTGCGCACGGGAGGCGGTCCAGAGCGTGATCGTGTTTCGGAGGTGAAGTGCCCACCGCATCATGGGGCTGCAAGCAGGACCGGCCTGCCGAGGGGGAGCGCCATGAGCACCGCAGTTGATCGTTCGGGTGGCAGCGAGCCCTTGCTGCACCAGCGAGGACAGGAGATCCAGGAATTCGGCACCGTGCGGAAGCTCCCGGTCGCGTTGTCACGGGACGTGCGGATGTATTCCTGCCAGCGGCTCAACCAGATCCTGGCCGATACCCAAATCCTGTACGCCCACTACAAGAAGCACCACTGGCTGATGCGCGGGCACACCTTCTACCAGCTGCACCTGCTGTTGGACAAGCACGCGGGGGAGCAGCTGGCGCTGGTGGACTCGCTGGCCGAGCGGGTGCAAACGCTCGGCGGGGTGGCGGTCGGCGACCCCCGCCACGTCGCGGAGATCACCCGGATCCAGCGCCCGCCGAACGGGGTCGAGGAGGTTCCCGCCATGCTGTCGCGGTTGCTGGCGGCGCACGAGGTGATCCTCGGCGATGCCCACGACGCTGCTGCGCGGGCGGCCAGCAGCGGTGACGACGGAACCAACGACCTCCTGGTCTCCGACATCATCCGCACCGGGGAGATGCAGGTGTGGTTCCTCGCCGAGCACCTGGTGGACACACCGGTGGTCCGGGCCTGACACCGGGCATCCGGAATCCGCTCGTCGGCTCCTCGGGCCGATGCCCGGCTGCATCACCGGCGGCAGCACCGGACTCCACCGGTGCCGCACGCGACGGCCAACTCCCCGGAACTCGGCGAGCTGCGCAGTTGGGCAGCTCGCCGAGTTCACCGCCGCGGTCGCGGGCATCGACCGCGATCCACCACGCCGGTCTCAGCCGAGGGCGGGGTAGTCGGTGTAGCCCGTGTCACCGCCGCCGAAGAGGCCTTCGGGGTTGACCGGGTTGAGCGGGCCGTTGATGCGGAAGCGCTCGACCAGGTCCGGGTTGGCGAGGAAACCGCGGCCGAAGGAGATCAGGTCGGCCCCCCGCCGCAGCCACTGCTCGGCGTTCGCCCGGCCGGCGTCGGCAGGTGGCTCGGGGAAGGAGTTGAGGGGGTTCACCACGAGGATGCCCGGCCAGGCGGCGCGGATCTTGTCGTTCACGTCCTCGTCCTCGGCGGCCACCAGGTGCAGGTGCGCGAGGTCCAGCGGCGCCAAGGCGCTCAGCAGCGCCGGGTAGAGCTCCGTCGCGTCGGTGTCGGCGATGTCGTTGATCGGCTTGGCGGGGGAGATGCGCAACCCCACCCGGTCGGAGCCGATCGCGTCGGCCACGGCTTCCGCGACTTCGACGACGAAGCGGATCCGGCCCTGGATGGAGCCGCCGTAGGCGTCCGAGCGCTGGTTGCTGTTGGGGGCGAGGAACTGGTGCAGCAGGTAGCCCATCGCGCTGTGCAGCTCCACACCGTCGAACCCGGCCTCGATCGCACGGCGTGCGGCATCGGCGAACTCCGCCACGATGCCGTGGATCTCGGAAACGGTCAGCTCCCGCGGTTCGACGAGGTCCTGCGGCCCCGTCGGCGTGAAGATCTGCCCGTTCGCGCGGACGGCGGAGGGGGCGACCGGGGGCAGGCCGTGCACGCTGGGGTGTCCCACCCGCCCGGAGTGCTGGATCTGGTTGAAGATGCGTCCACCTGCCGCGTGCACGGCGTCGGTGACCACGCGCCACCCAGCCACCTGGGCATCGGTGTAGATGCCCGGGGTCCACGGGTACCCCTGCCCTTGCAGCGAGGGCTGCGTGCCCTCGGTGATGATCAGGCCCGCCGATGCGCGCTGGGCGTAGTAGGTGGCCGTGCTGGGGGAGGGGACGCCCTCCTGATCGGCACGGCTGCGGGTCATCGCTGCCATCGCCATGCGATTGGGCAGGTCCAACCGACCAACGCGGACGGGGTCGAACAAGGACACCTGAAACTCCTCTGCATTCGCTGCTGCCGGGCGGAGCGCCCTGGGAATTCCGGAAGGCGCCCGAACGCACGGCAGGTAAGGCTCGTTGAAGGACGACCTGGGTTTCATTCCTGATCGACGCAGGTGAACGTCGAGATCGAGGTCGCTTCCTTTGCGGCGGTTTTCCGTTGTGCCGGGCTGGTTCTGAGCAGCCCGGCACCACCTCGGCGGATCACATGGCCTTGAACCGGTCGGCGCTCGTGGTGTCGGCGCGGGTGATCCCGCCGGTCGACTTGATCATGAAGATGTGCGGCTTCCCGACGCTCTCGGTTCGCCGGGGCGTGGCTGTGCGGTCGCGCCGGTGCCGGGCTTTCGACGTCGGCTTCCGCAGCTGCAACCGGTTGGACGTCGGCCCTGCGATGCCGAGTGCGAACCGCAACGACAGGAATCCCGTCGCGAGAATTCGGTTGATCTTGAACATGGGAGGACACCTCGTGCTGCTCGATGTTCGTGTTGATCGCCAAGCGTTCGGATGCGCCTCGATGGTTCGCTGGAGGAGAAGCCCGCGTGGCGACCTCGTACCTGGCCCGGCCGTGGCCGGAACAGGAGTGAAGGGGCGTGGTGGGTTCCCGGTTCCCGGCGAGAACCCACCACGCGCTATCCCCCGACGGTCAACGAACCGCGCTCACCGAACGGTGTGCGGGTTGTGGCCGATCAGGCCGTGGTCCAGGAAGCACAGCTCGTCCTGGTCCTCGTGGTGGTGACCCCGGACCTGGTGGAAGCTCCAGCGGATGTCGTTCCACTTGTAGCCCCAGATCCCGTCGCGGTGGTTCCAGTGGCTCTCGCGGCCCGCCACCCGCACCGACGCGTGGCTGTTGGCCTCGGCCGTGCCGCGGCCGTGGACCTGGGCCGACGCCTGGCTGCTGGCGTTGGCCGTGCCGTGACCCTGGACCTGGGCCGACGCCTGGCTGCTGGCGTTGACCGAGCCGCGCCCGTGGACCTGGGCCGACGCCTGGCTCTCGACGCGGATGTTGGTGTCCTGGCCCTCGGCGGAGGCCACCCCGGCGATGCCGAGCGCGAGGGGGAGCGTCAACGCCCCAGCGGCCAGCACGCGATTGATCTTGCGCATCAGTAATGCACCTCGTTGTGTTCGATCATTGAGATCTTGCTGTTGGGCTTTCGGCCTGGGTAGCTGGTCCACGTCGTCCGCCCGGGTGGGTGCGAGACCCGCATGCTGATCTCGCAGTCGGCTCAACCGCCGAGATCCAACGGGTAATCCCCGATGATCTGTGTTGTACGAGATGACAATTTTCCTTGCGCAATAGGGTGAATCCGATCAAAATCATGCGCCCGCATAGAAGTTATATGCATGCGCATTGAGTCGCAACGGGTGCGTTGAGGCCCGTGTGACTGGAGTGCTGTCCGTGGTCGCGGCAGATGTTCGGGAGGTGGTGGAAATCGGAGCGCTCCAATTCGCGGTTCGGGCGAGATCCAACGCCGGGTCGGTCGCGGACTGTTGTCGACCGGTTGCGATTCGACGCTCGCGATTGGGGTCGGAAGCCATTCGCGCAGGCGCCGGCTGGTGCTCGGATGCCCGTCTGCGGCACGTGCGAGCGCCGAGGTAAATTGCTGGTGAAGCAGGGTCGGGAGGGGCGTCGATGGGGCGGGGCACGCGGTCGGGCGGAGAAGAGCGGGAGCTGATGACGCTCCTGTTCGGAGTGATGGCCAGGTTGCGCGAACACCTCGATTCGGCGGCCGCTGATGTCGGCCTGAGCCTTCCCCACGCGCACACGCTGCTGCGGCTGGAGCAGCCGGAGCGGATGGGCGAACTCGCGGCCACTCTGCATTGCGAGCCCTCGCACGTGACTGCCATCGCAGATCTGCTCCAGGCGGAGGGCCTGCTCGAGCGGCAGCCCGATCCGGCTGACCGCCGCGCCAAGCTGCTCGTGCTCACGGCGAAGGGCGAGAAGCTGCGGGAGCGCCTGCTGAAGCGGTTGGGAGTCGGTTTTCCCATCGCCTCCGAACTCGATGCAGGGCAGCGAGACGCCCTGGTCCAGCTGCTGCGCGCGGCGCAGGATCCCTCCGGCGACTGACGTCGTCCACCACCGACCCTGCCGGCTCCTGCCGGGCAGGGCGTTTCGGCCTGCCCTGGCCGGCTGAGGGCTTTCCATCGCTCCACGTGCGGCACCCGGGGACATAACTTCACTCACAGAATGTTTCAATTTCTGAAGTAAGTGCCCGAGGATGGGATGCGCTGCCTGCCGCTCGCCTCTGCTGGGCGAGGTGCCGTCGGCGAGCAGGTCTGGGCCGTGACGTGGATGGAGTCCTGGGATGTTGCGCGGTGTGCCGTACAAGTGGCTGGTTGCGATTGCCTTCGTGTTCGGCCTGTTCATGGAGATCTTGGACATGACCGTGCTGAACACGGCGCTACCGGCCTTGGGGCGGCAGTTCGGTGTCGGTACGGAAAGCCTCCAATGGCTGGTCACCGGCTATCTCGTGAGCATGGCCGTGTTCATCCCGGCATCGGGGTGGGTGGCTGACCGCTTCGGGTCCAAGCGAACGTTCTTGTTCGCCCTGGCGGTGTTCACCGCAGCGTCGCTGTGGGCCGGATTCGCTGGTTCGCTGACCGAGCTGGTGGCGGCCAGGATCGTGCAGGGGGTGGGCGGCGGTCTGCTCACGCCGGTCGGGACCGCGATGCTGTTCCGGGCGTTCCCGCCGGACGAGCGCGCGCAGGCCTCCGCGGTCCTGTCGATCCCGACCGGTCTCGCGCCGGCTCTCGGACCGGTGCTGGGCGGATGGTTGGTCGACAACGTCGACTGGCGCTGGATCTTCCTGATGAAGGTGCCGATCGGTGTGGCCGGGATCGCCTTCACGGCGGCGATGATCCGCGAGGAGCGAACCGACCACCCCGGGCGCTTCGACGTCATCGGTTTCGTGGCGGGCGGTGGCGCGCTCGCGCTGCTGCTGGTGGGTCTCGACCAGGGCTCGGCCAGCGGGTGGGGGAGTGCGACCGCGTTCGGGCCGCTCCTCGGAGGTGTGCTGCTCGCGCTCGTGTTCGTGATCGCCGAACTGCGCATCGCCGAGCCGATGATCGATCTCCGGCTGCTCCGCATCCGGCTGTTCCGAGCCGGCAACCTGCTGATGCTCCCGTCGTCGGGCGCCCTGATGGGCACGCTCTTCCTGACCCCGTTGCTGCTGCAGTCGCTGATGGGTGCGGACGCCACCGGGTCGGGGCTGGTCACCATGTTCCAGGCGCTGGGGATGACCGCGACGATGCCGTTCGCCGGACGGCTGTACCAGCGAGTCGGCCCGCGGTGGATGTTGATCTCCGGTTTCGGGGCCGTCGCCGCGTCCATCGCGGCCCTGCTCGCCGTCGACGTGAGCAGCAGCCTGTGGGCCGTGCGGATTCCGATGCTCACCATGGGCATCGGCATGGCGCTGACGGTGATCGCGTTGCAGGCCGCGACCTTCGCGCAGGTGGCTCCCGAAGCGATGACCCGGGCATCGTCGGTGTTCGCGACCACGCGTCAAGTGGCCGCGGCCGCGGGGGTGGCGTTGGTCGCCACCATCCTGACCCTCCGCACCGAGCAGCGGCTCGGCGGACTGGCACCGGTGGTGACCGACGCCGTCCGGCAGGACGCGATGCTCAGCGCCTTCCGCGACACGTTCGTCGCCGCCCTCGTGCTCGCCGTGCTGGGCCTGCTGGTCGCGCTGCGCGTTCGCGACTCGGATGCGGCTGCGTCGATGCGATCGACGAACCCGGTTGCTGAGACGGCAGAAGTCGGCGGACCGGAACAGCCCGGGATGGCCCGCCGTGCTGGCGAAGGGCACCAGCCCGACACCAGGGCAGGACTGTGACGGTGCGGCGACGCTCTGCAGGTTGAAGACCATTGCGATCCAGGTCTGCCCGCTGGGACGTGGGCAACGCCGCCCCGCGACCGTCCACAGTCTCCAGTCCTCGGGTCGCAAGGGGTGGGAAAGTTCGGTTCGGGGAAGGAAGAGCTCGCGCGTGACCTGTGCGCGGTGGGCCGAGTCCGGCGGCTCGACCGTCCCCTTTTTCACAGGTGGAGAGAACTCGATGACAACTGCGTTCAACCCGTTCCAGCTCGGAGGCACGACGCTCCGAAACCGGATCGTCATGGCGCCGATGACCCGCTCGCGCGCCAACGCGACCGATGGCACGCCAACCGAGCTCATGGCCGAGTACTACACCCAGCGCGCATCCGCCGGTCTGATCATCACCGAGGGCGTTCAGCCGTCGGTCGTCGGTCAGGGCTACCCGGTCACCCCCGGGCTGCACACCGCTGAGCAGGTGGCCGCTTGGCGCAAGGTGACCGACCGGGTGCACGCCGAAGACGGCCGGATCTTCGCTCAGCTGCTGCACACAGGGCGCATCGGGCACCCGAGCCTCCTTCCGGACGGCCTGATCCCGGTCGGTGCGTCCGCGATCGCGGCGAAGCACCAGGTGTTCACCCCGGACGGCCTGCAGGACTGCGTCACGCCCAAGGAGCTTTCGGAAACCGAGATCCTCGACACGATCAGCGACTTCGCCAACGCGGCCCGAAACGCGATCGAGGCCGGATTCGACGGGGTGGAGCTGCACGGTGCGAACGGATACCTGCTGCACCAGTTCCTCGCATCCAACAGCAACCAGCGCACTGACGCCTGGGGCGGCTCGTTGGAAGGCCGGCTCCGGCTGATGGTCGAGACCACGCGAGCCGTCGCCGACGCTGTCGGCGGTCAGCGCACCGCACTGCGGATCTCGCCGGGAAACCCGTTCAACGACATCAGCGAACAAGACCTCGAACCCACCTACACCGCACTGGTCGAGGCGATCAACCCCCTGGGCCTCGCCTACTTGCACATCGCCGAATCCGCGGACCGGTCGCTGACCAACGGCCTGCGCCGTGCTTTCGACGGGACGTTCGTGCTCAACCCGAACACCCCGGGGCGCCCCACCGGCGTCGAGGAGCTCGAACTCCTAGAGGACGGCACCGCGGACCTGCTCAGCTACGGAGTCCTGTTCATCGCCAACCCGGACCTGCCCGCCAGGCTGGCTGACGGCGGACCGTTCAACACCCCTGACCAGAGCACGTTCTACGGCGGGGACGCCACTGGCTACACCGACTACCCGAGCAGGAGCTGACACCAGCAGCGAGGAAGATGCGTCGAGCAACCGGTGCTGGGCCCGGCGGAAGCCGTTCCACCGGTAGTCCCATCAGTAGAAGAAGAGAAATATTCTTGTGCAGCAACAGAAATGAGCTCATCACCATGCATATGCATAGATATGGGTGGTGCGGGTCGAGTTGCGGGGGATGGAGCGGTACCGGTGTGATCGGAGTGTCACCGCAGGTGTCCGGCCGGTAGCGGAAGTCGGTGGATCCGTGGGCGGTCGCTGATCGAGGTAAGGTCGTCGGTCGTGGGACGTTCAGCTGCTGCGAAGGTGTCGAGGCGGTACAAGGTCGCCGTGTGGCGATCGATGATGGAGGTCCACGCCGCCGTGCTGCGGGAGATCGAAGCGGATCTGGCGGACAAGCACGGTCTCTCGCTGAACGAGTTCGACGCGCTGATCAACATTCCCGCTGCCGGGGTCCGCTTCCGCGAGCTCACCGACCGGGTCATCCTGAGCCAGAGCGCGCTCAGCAGACTGGTGGACCGGCTCGAAGCCAGGGGGCTCGTCGCGCGGGGTGGTGCGGAGGACGACTCGCGCGTAGTGGAGGTCGAGCTCACCGAGGAGGGGAAGAAGCTCGCGCGCAGCGCCGCGCGCACGAACGCGGCAGCGGTCGAGCGAGCGTTCGCCGACCGGCTTTCCGGCGAGGAGCTGGAATACCTGTACGCGGTGTTCGCCCGGTTGCTCGGCGGGCCGGTCGAAGTCTGACCGAGGAAGTCCGCGGCTGGACTCCCGGGTCCGGGAACAACATGCGCGCGCATCGATCAGCCGGAGTCGGGCCCGGGAAGAGCGCGGCTCGGCATGCGCGCGGGCCGCTGCGGTCCGAGCGCGCGGCGGTTTGGATGTTCCTGCTGGTCAGCGGTAGGTGGTCACAGGACGTCGTGGCCCGGGTGGTCGTCGGCGGGGACGTGCCGAGGCGTCTGGCTTGGCAGTTCTCGGAGGCATGCAGGACCTAGGCCTTGGTGTTCATGACGAACGGACCGCAGGTCGCTCGCAAGAGGTTGTATGGCGAGATAAGAATCGTCGGGGCGGATCGCGCCCGGTGCGACTCCTCCGGAGCTCCGACCGCTGATCGCCCGCGGTGAGCGGGACGAGCTTCGCTGCGCTCATCGGCGGTTCATCGCCTAGCTTGTGGGAGCGAGCGAGGCGACCGCATTGGCCGCGTGGCACCGGTGCCCGGGGAGGCGGGTTGTGATGGCAGCGCCGGGGAAGCGTCGCTGGGCATCTTCGGCCCAGGAGTCGTCGTGGGCTCCCATGGCCTCGGGGGTGTTCCGCGCGCTGTGGTTCGCCCAGCTCGGATCCAACGTCGGGACGTGGATGCAGACGGTCGGCGCTCAGTGGCTGCTCGTGGGCGAACCGGACGCGGCGCTGCTGGTCTCCTTGGTCCAAACCGCGGCGACGCTCCCGGTGATGCTGCTGGCGATCCCGTCCGGGGTGCTGGCCGATCTGCTCGACCGCCGGCGCCTGCTGATCAGCGTGCAGGTGGCCATGGCGGTTCTCGCGACTGCGCTGACCGTGGTGACGGCTATGGGGCTCATTACACCCGCGGTCCTGCTGTTGCTGTTGTTCCTCCTGGGGTGCGGGCAGGCGCTGACCGGTCCTGCGTGGCAGGCCGTGCAGCCGGAACTCGTCGTCCGCGAGCAGATCGCTGCGGCTGCGGCTCTGGGCGCGATGAACGTCAACGTCGCGCGGGCGATCGGCCCGGCGCTCGCCGGGGTGATCGTCGCGCTCTTCGGTCCCAGCTTCGTCTTCGCGGTGAACTCGGTTTCGTTCCTGGGAATCGTGGCGGTGCTCTGGTTCTGGAAACGGCCTGCCGCTGACCTGCCGCAACCGCCTGAACGGCTTCTGCCCGCACTGCACGCCGGTGCTCGCTACGTGCGTCACGCCCCGGTTGTGCGGCGAATCCTGCTCCGGGCCACCTTGTTCATCCTCCCGGGCAGTGCCATCTGGGCCTTGCTGCCGATCGTGAGCAACCGAGCTCTGCACCTCGACGCGGCTGGCTACGGGGTCTTGCTGGGAGCCCTCGGGCTCGGAGCAGTTGCCGGCGCATCGACGTTGTCGCGCGTGCGGTCCGTCCTCACGACGAACCAGCTGCTAGCTCTGGCCGCGGTGTTGTTCGCCGTCGGAACCGTCCTGCCCGCAGTCGTGTCCAGTGCGGGTGTGGCCGCGCTGGTGTTGTTCTTCGCTGGTTACGCCTGGCTCGTAGTGCTGTCGACGTTGAACTCGGCAATGCAGCTTTCCTTGCCCGCTTGGGTCCGTGCCCGCGGCTTGGCCACCTACCTGCTGGTCTTCATGGGCGGCCAAGCGCTCGGCTCGATCCTGTGGGGCGCGCTGGCCGCCGCCACCGGCCTCACCGCAGCGCTCGCGCTCGCCGCCGCACTTCTGCTCGTCAGCGCCGTGACGGTGGGCCTTTGGCCGTTGCGACCGGAGACGGCCCGGATGGATCGGGCCGTCAGCGCGCACTGGCCGGAACCGGTATTGGTGTTCGAACCGATGCCCGAGGACGGCCCGGTTCTCGTGCTGAAGACCTACCGCGTTGCGGAGGCCCAACGCGAAGCCTTCCGGGCTGCGATGTCGGACGTGGGCAAGTCGCGACAACGCACCGGAGCCGTGAACTGGTCGCTGTACCAGGACGGCGCCGACGCGCACCGCTTCGTCGAAACCTTCCTGGTGCGCTCCTGGGACGAACACCTGCGCCAGCACCAGGGCCGGCTCACCGGCACGGATCGCGAAATCGAACAGCACGCCGAATCGTTCACCGAGGCCCGCCCGACGGTCGAGCACCTGTTCGCCGCGCATCCGACCGGCAGGACGTCATGAAAATCCCATGGCGCGGCGCACGTCAGTCGCGGTCGTAGGCGAACTGCAGGCCGGCGGTGCCACCGGTGTCGATGAACAGGCTCATGAACTCTTCGGCGGTTTCCTTCCGGGCCCAGTCGCGTTGCAGCTCGCACAGCAGTTGCACCCAGGTGATGAGGCGTGCTCCGGCCTGTTCAACCCGCCTCAGCGCGGTTTCGTGGGCGGCCACCGATGTGCCGCCAACAGCGTCGACGACCGGGTAGACCTCGTAGCCCTCGCGCAGCGCGTCGAGCGTGGGAAAGGTCAAGCAGGCTTCCGTCCACAGCGCCGCCATCACCAGCTTCTTCCTGCCGGTGGATTTGACCGCGTCGACGAACTCGGTGTCCTCCCAAGCGTTGATCGAGGTGCGGTCGTAGGTGGGGAGGTCGTCGAGGACCTTCCGGAGCTGGGGGATCGGTGGTTTGTTGAGCCCGGTCTTGACGTTGACCGTCGAGTGGACGATCGGCACCTGGTAGGTGCGGGCGATCCTGGCCAGCCCGACGATGTTGTTGACGAGCAGCTGCCGGTCCATCGAGTCGATCGAGTTCACCTGCACTGGTTGGTAATCGATGATGACGACTGCTGAGTTCTTCGGAGTCAACAGCGCATCGGTCTCTGGGTCGCGAATCTGTTCGCTGGTCATCTGCGGCCTCCTGGGTGCTTCCGTTCGAGGAGCGTGGACGCCCATCGACAGTGTGCTCCGCGATGCGGAGGCGGTGCACGACGAGGACCGGGGGCGTGGCGAATCAGGGGAGAACCACGGCGAATTCCGCTCGGCGGGGAATTAATCACGGAGAACGCACCCGCGATCGCGGCGTCGGCTGTGCAGTGTCGCAGTCTCCGATGCCGGTCCGGGGCAAGGATTGTCCGAAGTGGACATTCTGAGCCGTGTGCTCCGGGTGAGGAATGGTGCAGCGGTTCGGCCGAGCTGGAATCGCCTTACGCGGAACGAACAGAGGACATCGGGAACGAACCACCCGTTCGCTCTTCTCGTTGCTGGGCAATGCTTATCCGGTGCGGGCGAGATGTACGGTGGGGCCGACGGGTCCCGCATCGACGTCCGGGTCGATCGGCGGAGGGCGTATGAGGAATGACACTCTCCGCGGCGTGTTCTTGGACGTGCGTTGCGGGCCCGGGCAGGCTGGCTGACAGCATGGGCGCCTTGGAAGGGGCGTCACGATCGAGGCGTAGGCGCTCGCAGGGCGTCGTGGGAGGTATGCACCATGGCCGAACCGAGCCGGGCTGACGAGTCGGCGAGCGGCGAGCCGGTGGTCGGGGAGAACCCCGAGCAGAAGGGCGCTGAGCAGGCCGAAAGCCAGGTCGAGGCCACGCAGCACGAATCATCCGCTGACGAGTCGTCCGCGCAGGCCGAGTCCGCGGAAACCAAGGCCGTGGAGGCTGGGCCTGCGGACACCGAGCCTGCGGACGCTGAGTCCGGGGAGGCGGAGTCTGCGGACGCGGAGGAGACCTCGGCGCCCCCGAAGCGCGGGGGCAAGAAGGGGTTGCTCGTCGGGCTCGGCACCGGACTGGTCGTGGGCGCCGTCGCCGGGCTGGCGTTCGCCGGCCTGGTCAAGCCGAACTTCCTCGTCGGTCCGGGCAAACCGGATGACAAGGCGTCCGCGGTCACCGCGGCCCTGGCAGGCAAGGACGCCAGCGGTCTGGCGGCCAGTTCCTGCCGCGGCCCGGACGGCACGCTGGCCCCGCAGCTCCCGCCGGAGGCGTTGCAGCTCATCCAGTCCGCCAAGCAGTCGGGCCCGCCGGTCCAGTCGCTGGACAGCGAGGCCGTGACCCCTGTGGAGCTCACGCTCACCGCGCAGGGCCAGACCCAGACCCTCCCGGTCGACGTCGTCCTCGGCGTGACCGATGGCGAGTGGTGCATGAAGGGCCTCTCGCAGCGGCAGCAGTAGTCGGTCCTCACCCGGGTGCGGCTGACGCGATTCGGTCGCATCCGGGCGGTCCGCTGGGCAACGCGGCCCGCAGTCGTGTAAGTTCAACACCGGTCGCAGTAAGTTCTGTTTCGTGTTTTGCGCAGGCTCGCAGGATATCGATGCGGGTGAGCCGCTTTCTTTGGTCAAGCTGGAGTTAGCAGCCGTCTGAGATCCCTCCGGCCCCGGCAGGCATGCGAGATGTCGCCGGTTCACCTCTAGCTCCCAAGGAGATCGTCATGGCACAGGGAACCGTGAAGTGGTTCAACTCGGAAAAGGGCTTCGGCTTCATCGCTCCTGACGACGGCGGCCCGGACGTGTTCGTGCACTACTCGGCCATCGACTCGTCGGGCTTCCGCGAGCTGTCCGAGGACCAGAAGGTGACCTACGAGGTCACCCAGGGCCCGAAGGGCCCGCAGGCCGCCAGCGTGCGCGTCTGACACCTGGTCGTCCAGTGGCTCCC
>NZ_JBEOVY010000068.1:0-26895 GCF_040295745.1 Saccharopolyspora sp. NPDC002686 | reverse complement strand
CCCACCCCCTCTTTCTCCCCCACCCGCCCCTTTTTCTTCCGGGGGGGCGGGGGGGGGGTGCCCCCAGCGTCGGGGGGGGGTGGCGATTTCGCGAAATCGCCACCCCGCCGATCAGACCGACTTCCAGCAGATGGTGAGCGGTGGCTTGTTCCAGGCCTGGTACTGGTCGGCCTCGTCGGTGCACGCCGGATCGCCGCGGCTGTCGTTGACCACGGTGGTGACCTCCAGCGAGGCATCCGGGGCGGAGCACGAGATCTTGACGGCGATGCCGGTGATCGGGTCGTCCGTGCAGTCCCCGACCTTGAGGTCCGGCACCATGCACAGCGCGTAGTCGCCGCGCTTCTCGACCGACGCGTACTCCTCGCCGCAGTTCGCCCGCCCGTCGTGCTGCTCGGCGACCTTGTAGTCGGACTCCTGCGAGCCGCAGGGGGCCGACTCCCACTGCGGGCGGACCGTGCTGGCGTTGGTGACGTTCACGCACTCGCCCTCGGCGATCCCGCCGCCGTCCATGCTGCGCACGATCAGCCCGACGACGAGCAGGACGATGCCGAGGACCACGGTGCCGACCAGCTTCAGCACCTTCAGGGTGCTGGCGCTCGACTTCTGCGGCGGAGGCATCGGCGGCGGGCCGAAACCGCCCTGCAGAGGCGGGCCGCCCGGGTAACCGCCTTGCGGCGGCATCTGCTGCACCGGCTGCTGCGGTGCCCATCCCTGCTGGGGCATCGGCTGCTGCGGCATCGGGGGCGGACCACCGGGAACTTGCTGCGGCGGACCCCACTGGGGTTGCTGCGGGTAGTGGCCGAATTGCGGAGGCTGCGTCACGAAATCCCCAGTCGATCGGGCTGAAAACGGCGTGAATCTAACCAATCCACCGACCCGGCGTGATCGTTTTGACCGCACTGCAACCCAAGTCACGCGGGCCGGAGACGCAGAAGTGCCCGGCGAGATCGAACCCGCCGGGCACTCCGACCGCGAAAGACGGGCGCTCAGGCGCCCTTGACGTCGTTGAAGCAGAACATCTTGTCCGCGAAGTTGTAGTAGCCGTCGCCCGGGCCGCAGACCACGGCCGGGTCGCCGCGGGGCGCGACCTTGGTGATCTGGTCCTGGGCCTCGGAGCAGTCCAGCTTCAGCGGGATCCGGTCCTCCGCCGCGTCGTAGGGCGTGACGCAGTCGCCCTCCACGACGTCGAGGACGATGCAGTAGGTCGTGCCGTCGATGACGTTGCTGTAGTCGTCACCGCACACGTCGCGGTTGGTGCCGTTGGAGACCTTCACGACCTCGTAGTCGGAGTCGGGGGTTCCGCAGGTCTCCGAGGTCATCTCGCCGCCGCTCTGGTCGAGCAGCCCGATGCAGTCGCCCACCGTGATCGGGGCGTTGCCGGCCTCCGACGTCGTCTCCGAGGTCCGGCTCGTGTCGACGGTGCCGCCCGGCTTCGGATTCGCCTCGGGCTTCTTGTTGCCCGCGTTGATGCTCAGCACGACCACGAGGACGATCACCGCGACCACCGCGACCCCGGCGCCGACCAGGCCGAGGACCAGCCCGGTGCGCTTCTTCTGCGGCGGCATCGGCGGCTGGGGCTGGCTACCGGCGACCTGCCGCCAGAAGTCGTCCGAGCCGCCCTGCTGCGGATAGCCGCCGGTCGGGTACTGCCCGCTGGGGTACTGCCCCGAGTACGGCCCCGACTGCGAGCCGTAGGGGTCTTGCGGTGGGTAGCTCACTGCTCCTCCGTATTTTCGTTCACCGCAAGAAGGCTAACCGCCCACCCCGACTCAGGTGCGAGAACGGCAGATATGCGGCGCGATCCCGCTCGCAGAGCGCGCTCCCGGCGGTTCCAAGGTTCTTCCCAGGAATGCCGTCGAGACTCGACGGCGTGCGAGCAGAACGGATCCGGAGCAGGTCCCGCGACGCCCAGTGGTGGCTCGTGGCCCTGCTGGCGCTCAACGCGATGTGGGTGCTCGACCTCTTCGTGCTCGGCGGCGAGCTGGACTCGCTCACCGGGCCGACGGCGTTCGTGCTGGCACTGGGCCGGTTGGCCGGGCTCGGCGGTGCTCTGGTGCTGGTGCTCCAGCTCGTGCTCATCGCGCGCGTGCCCTGGTTGGAGCGGCGGCTCGGCATGGACCGGCTCACGAGCTGGCACCGGTGGACCGGTACCTGGGTCCTGTGGCTGGTGCTGGCGCACGTCGTGCTGATCACCGCCGGGTACGCCGCGCAGGACAACAGCTCGGTGCTGCCGGAGTTCGGATCGCTGGTGCTCGGCGGCGGGGAGCTCACGCTCGCCGCAGCGGGCACCGCTCTGCTCGGGCTGGTGGCGGTCACCTCCGCGCGGGCCGCTCGGCGTCGGATGCGCTACGAGACCTGGCACCTCCTGCACCTCGGCGCCTACGCGGCCGTGGTGCTCGGCTTCCTGCACCAGGTGGAGCTCGGGAACGACTTCGCGAGCAGCCCGGTCGGGCGGATCTACTGGTGGACCCTCTACGGCGGGGCTCTCGGCGCGGTCCTGGCGTTCCGCTTCCTGATGCCGCTGCTGCGAGTGGTCCGGCACGACCTCCGGGTGCTGGCGGTGGTCCCGGAAGGCCCGGACGTGGTGTCGGTCCGCATCGGCGGCCGGCACCTGGACCAGCTCCCCGCTCGGGCCGGCCAGTTCTTCCTGTGGCGGTTCCTGGCCGAAGGCCTCTGGGCACAAGCACATCCGTATTCGCTGTCGGCGGCTCCCGACGGGAAAGCGCTGCGCATCACCGTGAAAGCGCTGGGCAGCGGGAGCGCCGCCCTGCGCGATCTGCGCCCTGGCACGCGGGTGCTCGCCGAGGGGCCATACGGCGCCTTCACCGCCGAGGAGCGCACCCAGCGCGGGGTCCTGCTGGTGGCAGGAGGCGTCGGAGTCACGCCGATCCGGGCGCTGCTCGAGGAGTTCTCCTGGACCGGGCAGGACGTCGTCGTGATCTACCGCGTCCGCGAGCAGCGGGAAGCCGTGCTGGTGCCCGAACTGCGCTGGCTGGCACACCGGTGCGGCGCGCAGCTGCACGTCGTCGTCGGCCCCTCCACCGCCGTGGGCCGCTACGGGCCGATCATGGGCCCGCAGCACATCGCTGCCCTGGTCCCGGGTGTCCGACAGCGCGACGTCTTCCTCTGCGGTCCGCCCGGCATGGCCGAAGCGGTCGTCGACGCGCTGCTCGCCCTCGGTGTGCCGCGCGGCCAGTGCCGCACCGAACGATTCGCCTTCGCAGCATGAGGAGTGGTGAGATGCGACGTCTCGGCGCGGTCCTGGCCCTCGCGATCGCCGGGCTGGTTCCCCTGGTCCGGTACCAACCGAGCACCGAACCGGCGCACGCTTCGCCGGGATCCGAGGTGCGCACCGCACCGCCGCCGACGAGCTCGGCGGCCGGGGGCCGCACGATCGACGGCTCGGTGGTGCGGACCGAGTACGGCCCGTACCAGGTCCGGGTGGTGTTCACCGGCAACGAGATCACCGACGCGCAGCTGATCACCGAGCCCTCCGACCGGCACAGCAGGCGGATCGCGGACAGCGCTGCCCCGGTGCTGCGGCAGGAAGCCCTGCAGGCGCAGAGCGCGAAGCTCGATGCGGTGTCCGGCGCCACCACGACCAGCGAGGCCTACGCCGAGTCCCTGCAGGCCGCGATCGACACCCGGAGCCGGTAGCGATGTCCGGCCGGATCCGGCGCGTCGAGCACATCATGGGCCTACCCATCTCGATGGACGTGCGGTCTGCCGCGCCCCCGGTGCGGGCCGCCGCGGAGCGCGCCTTCGACTGGCTGCGCGAGGTGGATCGCCGCTTCAGCCCCTTCCGGGAGGGCAGCGAGGTCCGCGGTTGGCCCGAGCGCGCCAGCCCGGAGCTCACCGAGATCATCGACCTCTGCCTGCAGTACCAGCGGAGCAGCGGCGGGGCGTTCAACGCCTGGCGACCGGGGCGCGCCTTCGACCCCTGCGGGGTGGTGAAGGGATGGGCGGTGCAGCGGGCGGGGCAGCTGTTGCGCGCTGCTGGAGCCGACAGCTTCTGCCTCAACGCGGGTGGGGACGTGCTCGCGGTCGGCGAGCCGGAGCCGGGCCGCGCGTGGCAGGTGGGAATTCGCCACCCGCAGCTCGCGGACCAGGTGTGCGCGGTGTTCGGCGTGCGCGACTGCGCGGTCGCCACCTCCGGCGCCTACGAACGCGGGGCGCACGTCGTCGACGGCCGGACCGGCCGCCCGGCACGCGGCCTGCTGGGCCTGACCGTGCTGGCCCCCGATCTCACCACCGCCGACGCGGTCTCGACGGCCGCGTTCGCGATGGGCGCCGACGGCATCGCCTGGGTGGCCGAGCAGCCCGGCTGCCTGGTGTTCGCCGTCGACGACGAGCGCGTGGTGCACCGGTCTCCGCTCCTCGGCGAGCCGGTGGTGACGCCGGAACTCCTGGCATCCGGATCGCGGCGGTAAGAATGGACGCCATGACCTGCGACTCCGCCTCCCACCCCCGGCTGCTGCTGGTCGAGGACGATGCGGAGCTGGCCGGCATGCTGACCTCGCTGCTGACCGACGAGGGGTACGCGGTCGACGTGGCGGCCGACGGCCAGCGCGGGCTGCACCTGGGGTTGACCCGGACCTACGAGGTGGTCGTGCTGGACCGCGGGCTGCCCGCGATCGACGGGCTCGACCTGCTCACCCGGCTGCGGATGCGAGGCGTGGCGACCCCGGTGCTGGTGCTGTCCGCGCTGGGCAACCCGGCGGACCGGGTGGCCGGTCTGGAGGCGGGCGCCGAGGACTACCTGCCGAAGCCCTTCGACATCGAGGAACTCCTCGCGCGCCTGCGGGCCTTGCGGCGCAGGCACCTCGACACCGCGCGAACGCTCCCCCTGCCGGGAGGCAGCCTGGACCTCGACGGTCGGCTGGCCACCGGAGCAGCGGGCGAACCGGTCCGGCTGTCGGAACGCGAATGCGCGCTGCTCGCCCTGCTCGCGACCCGCCCGCGGCAGGTGTTCAGCCGCGACGACCTGCTCCGGCTGGTGTTCGACGGCGCCGGGAGCCCCGTCGTCGTCGACACCTACGTGCACTACCTGCGTCGCAAGCTGGGCAAGCGCATCGTCGACACGGTGCGCGGCCGCGGCTACCAGCTGGGGCGCTCGGGATGACCGCCCGGCGGGAGCGCTCCCCGGAAGCTGCGCTGATCCGGAAGGCGCAACTGCGCCTCGGCCTCCAGATGGCCGGGGCGGTCGCTGCCGCAGCGCTGGTGCTCGCCGCGGTCACGCTCCTGGTCGTGGTGCACGACCAGCACCGGTCCAGGGACGAGCTGGTGGGTGCCGCGATCGCCCGCTCCGACGACGTCGGCGACCCGCCGACCGGGGTGTGGCTGGTGATCCGCTCGGGAGCGCGGGATCAGGCTTCCCCGGGGCTGCCGCCCGGATTCCCCGACGAGGAGTCCCTGCGCCGGACAGCGCAGGACGGCGCAGCGCGGTCCGCGGACGTCGTGGTCGGCGGCCGCGAGTACTACGTCCGGACCGAACCGCGCGGAACCGACGTCGTGCAAGCCGTGCTGAGCATGCGCGACTCGCACGCCGAACGCGTGCGCATCGTGCAGGCGCTGGGGATCGCCGGAGCAGCGGGACTGGTGCTGGCGGGACTCGCCGGCGCCTGGTCGGGGCGACGCGCGGTGACGCCGCTAGCGGAGGCGCTGGCGCTGCAACGCCGGTTCGTGGCCGATGCCAGCCACGAGCTGCGCACTCCGCTGACGCTGCTGAGCACCCGCGCCCAGTTGATCCGCCGCAAGCTCGACCGGTCCGCCGAACCCGATCGCATCCGCCCCGAGGTGGACGGGCTGGTCGGTGATGCCGACCGGCTCGCGACGATCCTGGAAGACCTGCTCCTCACCGCCGACCCGCGCGGTGAGATGCCCGTGCAGCCGGTCGCCCTGACCGAACTCGCCGAACGAGCGGTGGAGGCCGCCGGGCCGAGCGCCGAGCAGCGCGGCATCTCGGTGCGCCTCGACGCGACCGGCCCGGTGGAGGTCGTCGGCTTCGACGCAGGCCTGCTGCGCGCCCTCAACGCGCTGCTGGACAACGCCATCCGGCACGCGCGCAGCGAAGTGCGGGTGGTGCTCCGCACCGAGGGGCGTTCCGAGGTCATCGAGGTGGTCGACGACGGCCCGGGCATCGATCCCGCCGTCCTCCCCGCGCTCTTCGAGCGGTTCTCCTCCGCAGCCGACAGCACCGGCGACGGGCCCCGGCGCTACGGGCTCGGACTGGCGCTGGTCAGCGAGATCGCCGCGCGGCACGGCGGGACGGTGGCAGCCCGGACCAGCGACTCCGGTGGGACCGCCGTGCGGCTGGTCATCCCGGCCCGCTGAGGCGCCCTGTCGCGCTCGTCGCACCTCGTGGCGCCACGCGACCGGTTCGGACAAGTACCCTCGTCACTGTCGCGTGACGAGCGCCCCCGCGCCGTCCGGCACCGAAGCGGACGGCGACGCGTTCGGGCGAGTCACGATCACCTGCGGAGAAACCGTCCGACCTGAGGGAGCTGCGCACCCGTGACCGACGGACCCCTGATCGTCCAGTCCGACAAGACGCTGCTGCTCGAAGTCGACCACGCGCTGGCCGATGATGCGCGCACCGCCATCGCCCCGTTCGCGGAGCTGGAACGCGCCCCGGAGCACGTGCACACCTACCGCATCACCCCGCTGGCGCTGTGGAACGCGCGCGCCGCCGGGCACGACGCGGAGCAGGTGGTGGACGGGCTGGTGCGCTTCTCGCGCTACCCCGTGCCGCAGCCGCTGCTGGTCGACATCGTCGAGACGATGGGGCGCTTCGGGCGGTTGCAGCTGGTCAACGACCCCGCGCACGGGCTGGTGCTGAAGTCGTTCGACCGGGCGGTGCTCGAGGAGATCCTGCGGAACAAGAAGATCACCCCGATGCTGGGGCAGCGCATCGACGACGACACCGTCGTGGTGCACCCCAGCGAGCGCGGTCGGCTCAAGCAGATGCTGCTCAAGGTCAGCTGGCCCGCCGAGGACCTGGCCGGTTACGTCGACGGCGAGGCGCACCCGATCAACCTGGAGCAGGTCGGCTGGAAGCTGCGCGACTACCAGGCGCAGGCGGTGCAGTCGTTCTGGGCCGGCGGGTCCGGCGTCGTGGTGCTGCCCTGCGGCGCGGGCAAGACGATGGTCGGCGCGGCCGCCATGGCCGAGGCGCAGGCGACCACGTTGATCCTGGTCACCAACACCGTCGCGGGTCGGCAGTGGAAGCGGGAGCTGATCGAGCGGACCTCGCTGACCGAGGACGAGATCGGCGAGTACTCCGGCGAGAAGAAGGAGATCCGGCCGGTCACCATCGCCACCTACCAGGTGATCACCCGCCGCTCCAAGGGCGAGTACAAGCACCTGGAGCTGTTCGACTCCCGCGACTGGGGCCTGGTGGTCTACGACGAGGTGCACCTGCTGCCCGCGCCGGTGTTCCGGATGACCGCCGACCTGCAGTCCCGGCGCCGCCTCGGGCTGACCGCGACGCTGGTCCGCGAGGACGGCCGCGAAGGCGACGTGTTCTCGCTGATCGGGCCCAAGCGCTACGACGCGCCGTGGAAGGACATCGAGGCGCAGGGCTGGATCGCGCCGGCCGACTGCGTCGAGGTCCGCGTGACGCTGACCGACAACGAGCGCCTGGAGTACGCCACCGCGGAGGCCGAGGAGCGCTACAAGCTGTGCTCCACGGCGCGCACCAAGGCCCCGGTGGTCAAGGCGATCCTGGACCAGCACCCCGGCGAACCGGCCCTGGTCATCGGCGCCTACCTGGACCAGCTGCACGACCTCGGCGCGGCGCTGGACGCGCCGATCGTGGAGGGCTCGACGAAGAACAAGGAGCGCGAAGCGCTGTTCGACGCGTTCCGGAACGGCGAGATCAGCCGGCTGGTGGTGTCGAAGGTCGCGAACTTCTCCATCGACCTGCCGGAGGCGTCGGTGGCCGTGCAGGTGTCGGGCACCTTCGGATCCCGGCAGGAGGAGGCGCAGCGGCTCGGTCGGCTGCTGCGGCCGAAGGCCGACGGCAAGCAGGCGCACTTCTACTCGGTTGTCTCGCGGGACACGCTGGACACCGACTACGCGGCTCACCGGCAGCGGTTCCTCGCCGAGCAGGGCTACGCCTACCGGATCGTGGACGCCGACGACCTGCTCGGTCCCGCAATTCCGGACGTCGGGTGACAACAATTTCCAGACACACCCGGTCAGCTGTCACCCAAATGTGTCCACGATGGGGCTGGTAGCCGATACGGTTGCGGTGGACGCACGCGAGCTGACCAGGCACGTCCGTCCGGATGCGGCATTCGGGGGCCGGACCGGCGGTCAGTGGGATCGCAGTTTCAATTGAAACTGCGATTCGACCACCGCAACGGGTGACCGCTGATCGGGCCCGGGCGCACGAGAGGAAGACGGGTGCGAGCGAGCACCGCAAGCAGGACACTGGAGATCGGATGACCACCGAGCAGGAACGCACCGCGCTGGGCGGGGCGCACCGGTTCATCGGACTCGCGGAGAACCTCGAACGCCACGCCGGGACCCCCACCGCGGCCGAACCCCCGAACGTCCAAGGCCGGAACCGCGGTTACGGACTGGTCTTCTTCCAACTCGAGCAGTACCACCTGACCACCGTGATCAGCAGCGGGCTGCGCTTCCAGCCGCTCGGCGCCGAACCGGCCCAGGAACTGGCCTGCACGGTCTACAAGGAGCAGGCCGAAGCGGCGAAGCACCTGGTCGACCTCACCGCCGAGGTGCTGGTGCAGCAGCGCACCTACCTGGTGCCCGACCAGATCGTGCCGAACGAGGAACCGCTGCTGCCGGGCACCGAGTTCCACGGCGTGCTGGCCAGCGGCCACCCGATGTTCCCGCCGGAGTTCACCAGGTTCACCGACCCGGACGGCATCGAGCAGCTCCAGGTCTTCACGCTGCTCCCGGTGACCCTCGGCGAGCTGAACTACATCCTCGACAACGGGGTGACGGCCCTGCGCCAGCAGTGGGCCCGCTTCGAAGTCGACGTCTTCGACCTCGGCCGCCCCAGCGTCGCCTGAGCCTTGGCGCGCCGCGGCGGCGGGCTGCTGAAAGGATCGGGGCATGGATCCTGCGACGATCGAGCTGGCGGAACTGGATGCGGTGCGGGTTTACGCGTTGCCGATGCGCAACAAGTTCCGCGGGGTCACGGTCCGGCGCGGGGTTCTGCTCAGCGGCCCTGCCGGGTGGGGCGAGTTCTGCCCGTTCGAGGACTACGACGACGCCCAGGCGGTGCCGTGGCTGAAGGCCGCCCTGGAGGCGTGCAGCGAGCCCTGGCCCGAGCCGGTGCGCACGAGCATTCCGGTGAACTGCACCGTTCCGGCGGTAGGCGCGGACAAGGCGTACGCGATCGTCGCGGCGTCCGGGTGCCGCACGGCGAAGGTCAAGGTCGCCGAGCCCGGGCAGGATCCCGGCGAGGACGTCGAGCGGGTTGCCGCCGTGCGCGACGCGCTGGGTCCGGGCGGCGCGATCCGGGTGGACGCGAACGCGGCTTGGGACGTCGACGCGGCGGTCCCCCGGATCCGCGAGCTGGACCGGGCCGCCGGGGGTTTGGAGTACGCCGAGCAGCCTTGCCCGTCGGTGGAGGAACTCGCCGCGGTCCGGCGCCAGGTCGACGTGCGCATCGCGGCTGACGAGAGCATCCGCCGGGCGGAGGATCCGCTGCGGGTCGCGGTGGCCGGGGCCGCGGACGTGGCGATCATCAAGGCGACGCCGTTGGGCGGGGTGCGCCAAGCGCTGCGCGTGGCCGAGGCGTGCGGGCTTCCGTGCGTGGTGTCCTCGGCGGTGGAGACGAGCATCGGACTCGCCGCGCAGTTGGCCCTGGCCGGGGCGCTGCCGGAACTCCCGTTCGCCTGCGGGCTGGGCACGATGGCGCTGCTCGACGGCGATGTCGTCGCCGACTCCCTGCTCCCGGTGGACGGGCACCTCCCGGTGCTCCGCCGCCCGCCGGAACCGGACCCGGCCCTGGTCGCAGCGGCGACCCCCACGGCCGACGTCCAGCACTACTGGCTCGAACGCCTCGCCCGCGTCAACGCCCTCACCCGCGCCTGAACCACGTTTCCGCAGGTAGCCAAGGCCCTTCCTGGGACCGTCACCCGGGTCTGAACGACGCGGCCGGGCGAAGATCTCGCGAGATCAGCACCCGGGTGACGGTGGAGGTCAGGCGCGACGGCGACGACGACGGCGGATGAGGCGGAAGATCACGCCCAGCGCCACGACGGCGATCGCGGCCGGGGCGAGGCGCTTGAGGACCGGGGCCCCGGCCGTGCCGAGGAGGTCGATCGCCTCGTTGTCCGGCACGGCGGCCGCCTTGACGCCGGCCGCCTTCGGCGCCGGCTCCTCCGCGCCCTCGCCTGCCGGCGTGACCCGCCAGCTCGGCTTCTCCGCGCCTGCGGCGCGCGCCTCGCCGCCGGCCGCTGCCGCGGGCTTCGCCTCCGCGGGCTTCGCCGCTGCGGCTTCGCCGGCCGCTTCGGGCTTCCCGGCTGCCGCCGGTGCGCCCTCCTCGGTGAGCTGCTCCGCCAGGTTGGCCGCGAACTGGTTCAGGATCTTGCCGCCGACCTCGGAGATCAGGCCGCGGCCCAGCTGCGCGGGCTTGCCGGTGACCTTGAGGTCGGTGTCGACGGTGACCGCGGTGCTGTCGCCCTCGGACTTGAGGACCGCGGCGACGGTCGCGGCGGCGGTGCCGCTGCCGCGGGAGTCCTTGCCGCTGGCGTCGATGACCACGCGGCGGGCTTCCTCGTCGACCTCCTTGAAGGTGCCCTTCCCCTTGTAGAGCAGGGTGACCGGGCCGAGCTTGACCTTCACCGAGCCGGAGAACTCGTTGCCCTCGGCCTTGGTGAGCGTGGCGCCGGGCATGCACGGTGCGACCCGCTCCGGGTCGAGCAGCGCCTGCCAGGCCACCTCGACCGGCACCGGAACGCTGAACTGGTGCTGCATCTGCACGGGGAGTCCTCCTGGTTCGAACGAACTCGGCCCGGTGGATCGGGCCGCACTACTGCTGAGGCTGCGCCTACCAGCTTCCCAGCCCCGACGCCTGACGGATACCCCATTCGGATCATTGAGAGGCATCCGGCGCACCGCCGAACGCCGAAACAACCCCCACCACCGGCCGTCCCCAACTCCACCCGACCGGGCGACCCGGTGGACCGCAGTTTCAATTGAAACTGCGTATCCCAGGCACAACGGATCACAGTTTCAATTGAAACTGCGGAACCACGGCACCCAGGCGGGTGACGAGCTCTGGCCGCGGCTCAGGGGAGCCGCGGCCAGAGGGGGTGCGTCAGCCGCCTGCGGCGGCGAGGACCGCTCTGCCGGTGAGGACTTCCGCGAGGTGCTCGCGGTAGTCGACGTCGGCGCTGGCGTCGGCCGTCGGGCTGGTGCCCTCCGCCGCGTGGCGGGCCGCTTCGCGGATGGCTTCCGCCGTCGCGGGCCCGCCGACCAGGGCCTGTTCGACCCCGGTCGCTCGGATCGGCGTCGGGCCCATGTTGGTCAGGCCGATGCGGGCTTCGGCGATGCGGCCCTCGGCGACCCGCACCGCTGCCGCCACGCCGACGATGGACCACGCCTGCGCGACCCGGTTGAACTTCTCGTAGTGCGCGCGCCAGCCGGTCCACTTCGGCATCCGCACCTCGACCAGCAGTTCGCCGGGTTCCAGCGCGGTGGTGAAGTAGTCGACGAAGAACTCCGCCGCGGGGACGGTGCGCCGCCCGGACGGGCCGACCAGCACCATCGACGCGTCCAGCGCCAGCGCCGGGGCCGGCAGGTCACCGGCCGGGTCGGCGTGGGCGAGGGATCCGCCGAAGGTGCCGCGGTGGCGGACCTGCGGGTCGGCGACCGTGCGGGTGGCCAGCGCGATCAGCTCGGCGTGCTGCTGCACCAGCGGATCCCGCAGCACGTCGTGGTGGGTCGTCATCGCGCCGATCACCAGCGAGTCGCCGTCCTCGCGGATGCCGCGCAGCTCCTCGATGCGGTTGAGGTCGACCAGCAGTTGCGGGTCGGCCAGCCGCATCCGCAGCACCGGCAGCAGGCTCTGCCCACCGGCCAGCACCTTGGCGTCGTCGCCGAGCTCGGCGAGCGCGGTCACCGCTTCCTCCACTGTGGAGGGTGCGAGGTATTCGAACTGGGCGGGGATCACCGGGCACCTCCCTGGGGGTTCGTCGAACCGAGTCCGCCACCGGCTTCCGGTGCGGTGACACCGCTTTCGCGCGCACCGGTGATGGCGCGCCACACCCGCTGCGGCGAGCACGGCATCTCCACGTCGGAGACGCCCATCGGCCGCAGCGCGTCGACCACCGCGTTCACCACTGCGGGTGTCGAGGCGATGGTGCCCGCCTCGCCGACTCCCTTGACCCCCAACGCGTTCGACGTCGCGCGGGTTTCGGTGCGGTCGGTGGTGAACTCCGGCAGGTCGGCCGCCGACGGCACCAGGTAGTCGGCCAGCGTGCCGGTGGTGAGGGTGCCGGTCTCGTCGTACACGGCCTCCTCGAACAGCGCCTGCGCGATGCCCTGCGCCAGCCCGCCGTGCACCTGGCCTTCCACGATCAGCGGGTTGATCACGGCGCCGATGTCGTCCACGCAGACGTACTCGCGGATCTTCACCTGCCCGGTCTCGGTGTCCACCTCCGCCGCGCACAGGTGGGTTCCGTGCGGGAAGGAGAAGTTCTCCGGGTCGAAGGTGGCGTCGGCGTCGAGGTTCGGCTCCACGCCGTCGGGCAGGTCGTGCGCGGCGAACGCGGCCAGTGCGACCTCGCCGAGCGCTGTGCCGCGGTCGGTGCCGCGGACGCCGAAGCGACCGGAGGTGAACTCCACGTCGTCCTCGCTGCACTCGAGCATGTGCGCGGCGATCTTCTTGGCCTTCTCCACGACCTTGTCGGCCGCCGCCACCACCGCCATGCCGCCGACCGCCAGCGACCGGGAACCGTAGGTGTCCAGGCCCTTCGGCGAGATCTGGGTGTCGCCGTGCAGCACCTCGACGTCCTCGAACGGCACGCCCAGCCGGTCGGCCACGATCTGGCTCCACGCCGTCTCGTGCCCCTGCCCGTGCGGGGAGGTCCCGGTGACGACCTCGACCTTCCCGGTCGGCAGCACGCGGATCGAGGCGTGCTCCCAACCTCCGGCGCCGTAGGACAGCGAACCCAGCACCCGCGACGGGGCCAGCCCGCACATCTCGGTGAACGTCGAGATGCCGATGCCCAGCTGCACCGGGTCGCCGGTGCGCCGCCGCTCCTCCTGCTCCGCGCGCAGCGCCTGGTAGCCGAACAGCTCCACCGCCTTGTCGGTGGCGGCCTCGTAGTTGCCGGAGTCGTAGGTCAGCCCGGCGACCGTGTCGTACGGGAACTCCTCGTGCGCGATCCAGTTCTTGCGCCGCACCTCCATCGGATCCACGCCGAGCTCGGCGGCGAGCTCGTCCATCATCCGCTCGATGGCGAACGTCGCCTCCGGACGACCAGCACCGCGGTAGGCGTCGGTCGGCGTCTTGTTGGTGAACACGTTGGTGCAGCTGAAGTGGTAGGCGGGGATCTTGTAGATCGAGTTGAACATGAACGCGCCGAGGATCGGGATGCCCGGCGTGACCAGGCGCAGGTAGGCGCCCATGTCGGCGAGCAGCTCGACCTTCAGCCCGGTGATCCGGCCGTCGCGGGTGGCCGACATCGACAGCTTCTGGATCTGGTCGCGGCCGTGGTGCCCGGAAACCATGGTCTCGGAACGGGATTCGGTCCACTTCACCGGTTTGCCGAGCTTGCGGGCCAGCACGAAGGCGATGAACTCCTCCGGCGTCACCTGCAGCTTGCCGCCGAACCCGCCGCCCACGTCCGGGGCGATGACCCGGATCTTCTGCTCCGGCACGCCCAGCGACATGGCCAGCATCAGCCGCAGGATGTGCGGCACCTGGGTGGCCGACCACATGGTGATCTGCTCACCGGTCGGGTCGACGACCACCGAGCGCGGCTCCATGAACGCCGGGATCAGCCGCTGCTGCCGGAAGGTCCGCTCGACGCGCACCTCCGAGCTGCGCAGCGCTTCCTCGACGTCCCCACCGGTCCCGGCTTCCGCCGAGTCGAAGGTCCAGGTGGCGTTGCGGTTGGTGCCGAGGTCTTCGTGCACCAGCGGGGAATCCGCCTGCAGCGCGGCTTCCATGTCCAGCACCACCGGCAGGTCGTCGTAGTCGACGTCGATGGCGTCCAGCGCATCGCGCGCCTCGGCGGGGCTGCGGGCCGCGACGACCGCCACCGCCTCCCCGGCGAAGCGCACCTCGTCGACCGCCATCGGCGGGGCCGGCGGGGCCTTCATGTCCTCGGTGATCGGCCACGCGCACGGCAGGCTGCCCTGCTCGTCGGCGATGTCCCGGCCGGTGAACACCGCGGTCACGCCGGACATCTGCCGGGCCGCGTCGGTGTCGATCGACCTGATCCGGGCGTGCGCGACGGGGCTGCGCAGGATCGCCAGGTGCAGGGTGCCTGCGGGGTTGAGGTTGTCGGTCCAGCGGGTGCGGCCGGTGATCAGCCGCGCGTCCTCCTTGCGCTTGCGAGCGCGCCCCAGTTCGGGTTCCAGGACCGAGGTCATGACTGCCGTCCTCCCGTCACCTTCGGCTGGACGTCGGCGTCGGCGGGTGTTCGCGGCGCCGGGGTGTCCTCGGTGTGCTCGGCCTCCGGCCCGGCGCCCGGCTGCATGCGCTGCGCGGCGTCGGACACGGCGCGGACGATGTTCTGGTAGCCGGTGCAGCGGCAGAGGTTGCCCTCCATGCCCTCCCGGATCTGCTGGTCGTCGGGGTCGCGGACCTCGGCGAGCAGGTCGAGCGCCTGCATGATCATGCCCGGGGTGCAGAACCCGCACTGCAGGGCGTGGTTGTCGTGGAAGGCCTCCTGCAGCGGGTGCAGCTTGCCGTCCTGGGCGAGGCCCTCGATGGTGGTCACGTCGTGCCCATCGGCCTGCACCGCGAGGACGGAGCAGGACTTCACGCTGTGGCCGTCCAGGTGGACGGTGCACGCGCCGCAGTTGCTGGTGTCGCAACCGACGACTGTGCCCACCTTGCCTAGTCGTTCGCGGAGGTACTGGACGAGCAGCATGCGCGGCTCGACCTCGTCGGTGTACTTGGAGCCGTCGACGTTGACGGTGATGCGCGGCATTTGGGCGGCCTCCTCGGGAGGGACTGGCCCGCGGTGCGCGGACGGTCGGGAACAAGGACTACTCCGCCTGGGTGACGGGAGTCACACCGGTAGAGCCTGCTACGCCACACGGACCCGAGCAAGCGCGCAAAAGAATGGAGGTGAGATCGCAATGCGTGATCGGCACCGGCCGTTCGCGGCAACCGCGCCGGCAGCGGGATCACTGTCCGTTCCCCCGGCCTGGCGACTGGTTCCGCAGGTCATGGCCCGTGAGCACTTTCCGGTGCCATAGCACCACGAAGTACTCACGGGCACTCACCAGGCGAAACAGTTCCTCGGCAGGTCAGAGCCCGTGAGCACTTTGGGTCGTCATAGCAACCCAAAGTGCTCACGGGCTCTGATCAGGCCGATCACTCGTGGTGGTGGATGGGGCCCTCGACGTCGGTCAGGCGGACGCCCTTGCCGCCCCAGCGGAGGGCGATCAGTTCCGCCGCGATGGAGACCGCGGTCTCCTCCGGGGTGCGGGCGCCCAGGTCGAGGCCGATCGGAGAGGACAGCTTGGTCAGCTCCTCCTCGGTGAGGCCCTGCTCGCGGAGGCGCTTGAGGCGGTCGTCGTGGGTCCGGCGGGAGCCCATCGCCCCGACGTAGCCGAGGTTCAGGCGCAGCGCTGCCTCCAGCACCGGCACGTCGAACTTCGGGTCGTGGGTGAGGACCATGACCGCGGTGCGCTCGTCGACCCTGCCCGCCGCCGCCTCGGCCTCGAGGTAGCGGTGCGGCCAGTCCACGACGACGTCGTCCACGCCAGGGAACCTGCTGTGCGTCGCGAACACCGGGCGCGCGTCGCACACCGTCACGCGGTAGCCGAGGAAACCGCCCATCCGGGCCATCGCGGCGGCGAAGTCGATCGCGCCGAACACCAGCATCCGCGGCGGCGGCTCGAAGGAGTTCACGAACACCCGCAGCCCTTCGCCGCGGCGCTGGCCTTCGGGGCCGTACTCGATCACCCCGCTGCGACCGCTGGCCAGCATGCCGCGCGCGTCGTCGAGCACCGCGTCGTCGATCCGCGGCGAGCCCAGGCCGCCGCTGCTGCGCTCGCGCCAGACCAGCAGGTGCGCACCGACCTTCGCCTCGTCGGGGTGCTCCACGACGGTCACGACGGCGACCGGTTCTTCCGCGCGCACCGACGCGGCGACCTCGTCCAGCTCGGGGAAGGTCTCGCGATCGACCTTCTCCACGAAGACGTCCAAGATCCCGCCGCAGGTCAGGCCGACCGCGAAGGCGTCGTCATCGCTGACGCCGTAGCGCCGCACGACCGGCTCGGAGCCCTCCAGCACCGCCGTCGCCTCTTCGTAGACGGCACCCTCGACGCAACCGCCCGAAACGCTGCCGAACGCCTCGCCCTCGCTGGTCACCAGCATCGAAGCGCCCGGCGGCCGGGGTGCCGAGCGGAACGTCGCGACCACGGTGCCCAGCCCGATGGACTCGCCCGACTCCCACCGCTTGGTCAACTCGTCCAGCACGTCGCGCACAGCGCACCTCCGCTCTCACCGGCGCGGCCCTCGATGCCGCGTGCGTCCGCAAGTTCAATGGAAATCCCAGGTCTAAATTCCATTGAAATCGGACGTCCGATTTCAATGGAATTTGCGGCGGAGCCGCGGGGAACTGTTGCTAGGTTTGGCATTTCGTTCCTCCGGCACCTGGTTGGGACAGTCGGCGGACCCAGGACCAGACGTCCTCCAGCGACCGCAGGCTGTGCCCGGCGACCATCCGGTCCACGTGCGGCATCGCCGCGACGATCCCGGACTGGACCGGCTGGTAGCCGTCGTGGCCGGCGTGCGGGTTCGCCCAGATCACCGAGCGGGCCAAGCGCCGCAGCCGACGCATCTGGTCGGCGAGCTCGGTGGCGTCGCCGCGCTCCCAGCCGTCGGAGAACAGCACGACCACCGATCCGCGCGCGACACCCCGCTGCCCCCACCGGTCCAGGAACACCCGGAGCGTTTCGCCGAGGCGGGTCCCGCCGGAGAAGTCCGGTACCGCGTGGGAAGCGGCGAGCAGCGCGGCTTCCGGATCTCGTTGCCGCAGCTGCCTGCTCACCCGCGTCATCCTCGTGCCGAGCGTGAAGACCTCGGTGCTGGCGGGCGATCTGCGCACCACGACGTGGGCGAACCGCAGCAGCGCGTCCGCGTACGGGCTCATCGAGCCCGAGACGTCGATCAGCAGCACGACCCGCCGCGGCCTCCGGGAACGGCGCTGCCTCCGCAGCCGCACCGGCTCGCCGCCGGAACGCAGCATCTCGCGCAGCGTGGCGCGGGAGCTCAGCGAGCCGCGCTTGCTGCCGCGACGCCGGAGCGCTGGGCGCGACGGCGGTTCGGGGCGCAGCACCGCGAGCATCCGCCGCAGGTGTTCGCGCTCCGGCACGCCGAGTTCGGACAGGTCGCGTCGGCGCAGGACTTCGGCGTCGCTGGCCGCGGCCGCCAGCGGCCGGTCCGCGTCGCCGTCCTGGTCACCGGCGTCGACCGCGGTCAGCGCGGCGATCTGCGAAGGGCGCGGCAGCGGACGGCCCACCGGCTCGGTGGGCGCCTCCGCAGAACCGAACCAGGATTCGAAGGCCGCGTTGTAGCGCGGCAGGTCGTCCGGGTCGGAGCACAGCGTCAGGCGGCCCGCCCAGTAGACCGCGTCGCGGTCGAGGCCGACCTGCTCCACTGCGGCGAGGAAGGCCTGCACGCGCGTCGGTCCGCAGGCCATGCCGGAATGCCGCAGGGCACGCGCGAACCCGACCAGTCCGGTCACGGTGTGCATTCCGCCCCCTTCGGGATCCGCTCAGCGCTCGGCGGTGAGGACGCCGGAGGCGCGCACGCGCTCCGCGTCCTCGCGGTACTTGAGCACCGCGCCCAGCGTCGTCGCAGCCACCTCGGTGTCCAGTTCGTCCTGCTCCAGCGCCTGCAGGGCCTGCGCCCAGTCCAGCGCTTCGGCCACGCCCGGCGGCTTGAGCAGCTCCATCTGCCGCATCCGCTGCACGGTCGCGGCCACCTGCTCGGCCAGCCGCCGGTCGAGCCCCGGCAGCCGGCGCCGCAGGATCGCCACCTCGCGCTCCAGGCCCGGGTGCTCCAGCCAGTGGTAGAGGCAGCGGCGCTTCAACGCGTCGTGCACCTCGCGGGTCCGGTTGGACGTGAGGACGACGATCGGCGGCTGGACCGCCGACACCACTCCGAACTCCGGAATGGTGACCGCGTATTCCGACAGCACCTCGAGCAGGAAGGCCTCGAACTCGTCGTCGGCGCGGTCGATCTCGTCGACCAGCAGCACGCACGGCGACTCCTGCAGCGCCCGCAACAACGGCCTCGCGAGCAGGAACCTGCGGGTGTAGAGGGAGGATTCGGCGGCCTCCGCGTCCAGCTCTCCCCCGGCGGCGGCCTCCAGGGTGCGCAGGTGCAGCAGCTGCCGCGGGAAATCCCAGTCGTAGAGCGCCTGCGCCGCGTCGATGCCCTCGTGGCACTGCAGCCGGATCAGGTCCACCCCGAGCGCAGTGGCCAAGGCCTGCGCCAGCGCGGTCTTTCCGGTGCCCGGCTCGCCCTCGCACAGCAGCGGGCGCTGCATCCGCATCGCCAGGAACGCCGCAGTGGCGATGCCGTCGTCGGGCAGGTACCCGGTGCTGTCCAGCGCTTCGGCGACTGCGGCCGGGGACTTCAGGTCGAACGCGTCATCCACCGCCATACCGCGAGCGTATGCGAACAACCACCGCGAAGGCGATCATCCGATCATCCGGCCAGCAAGTCCTGGACCGCGTCGGTGACTGTGCCAACCTCCAAGTCCGGGATCGGCCCACCCCGTCCCAGGTGCCGCCGGACCACCGCGAGGGGCAGGTCCACCACGGCCAGGAACACCCTGGCCCGGCCGCTCTCCCCGGACCGGCCGAGCCGCTCCGCCAAACCGCCGAGGGCCTCGTCCACCTGCGCGTTCCCCTTCTCCAGGCGTTCGCGGGCTTCGGCGGGCCAGTCCGCGAAGCCGTAGGCACCGGGGCCCGCGAGCAGCACGTCGGCCTCGGCCGGGTGCTCGCGGCACCACTCGAGGACGTGGCGCGCCGCGGCGACCGCTGCTTCCCGGGGCGGCGCTTGGACAGCGACGAGGAAGCCGTCCTGGAACCGGGCGACGGTGCGCAGCCACAGCTCGGACAGCAGCGCAGCCCGATCCGGGAACCGGTGGTAGACCGAGCCGCTCGGGGCGCCCGCGGCTCGCGCGACCGCCGCCATCGTCACGCCGCGCGGCCCGGATTCCGCGGCCAGCTCGACGGCAGCGTCCAGGAGTCGATCGGCGTCGTGCCGTGGAGGCCTTCCCATGTATTGGAGGATAGGCTCCAATACTGTTTTAGAGAGAACTATCTAAAATGGGAGGTCCGATGGCCGTCCGGAACGTGCACGTGCGATGCCTGCCGGTGGACGAGGACTCCGCCGGAGCACTGATCGACTCGCTGGCGAGCCCGCGGGACCAGTTGTGGCCGGACCGCGCGTGGCCACCGATGCGGTTCGACCGCCCGCTGGGAGTCGGTGCCCGAGGAGGGCACGGGCCGGTGCGCTACCGGATCACCGGGTACGCCCCCGGGCACTGGATCCGGTTCCACTTCACCGCCCCACGCGGCTTCGACGGATTCCACGAGTTCGCGGTGCAACGCGAAGACGACCGCACCTCGCTGCACCACCTGCTATCCATCCACCTCCGCGGGCCAGCCCTGATCACCTGGCCGCTGGTGTGGCGCCCGCTGCACGACGCGCTGCTCGAGGACTGCCTCGACAAGGCCGAGCGGTCCACCACGGGCGCAGTCCGGGAACCGGCCCGCTGGTCCTGGTGGGTGCGCCTGCTGCGGACGCTGGCGTCGGCGCGGACCCGGTCGGGGCGCGGATAGGATCTCGGCGGCTTCGGAAAGGGGGCGCTTTGAGTCGGTTCAGCGGGTTCCCCGCGCACATCGAGAAGCACGTCGGGCGGGTTCGCGGTGCCCACAGCCGGATGGCCGGTGGGCGCGACCGGGGCTACGACCTGGTCTACTGCGACCACCCGGACGGCGCGCACGTCACCGTGCTGACCAGCGGTTTGCGCGATCGCACCGCCGGTGCGCCGCTGCCGCAGGAACTGGTGTGCACGCTGCAGGCCGATCAAGAACTGCACGCCCGGCACCTGGCCGGAGTGATCGCCGAACTGCTGACCGAGTCGAACAGCCGCGTCGGGTACGGCGCGCTGATCATGAACGACCGGGTCCTGCTGCCGGAGTCCGAGATCGCCGGAGCCCTCGCCGCACCGCACCCCTACCTCGGCGACGAGTTCGACGTCCTGCTCGACGACTCCGGGCAACCTGTCCTGCAGCTCATCACCCTCGTCCCGATCACCCGGGGCGAAGCCCAGCTGGTCGCCCGCTACGGCCGCGACGCCCTGTACGACCGCTGGGAGCAGACCGGCGCGAACCTGCTCGACATCCACCGCCCCTGCACCGCCTGATCCCAGGGTCGTCAGGGCTGGATCAGGGGTTGCTCGGGGTTGTTCCCGGACGTGGTGGGGGCGTTCTCCGCGCAGGATCTAGGCATGGCTGAAGAGATCCCCAGCATCACCACCGCGAACACCGACACCTCGAGCAAGAAGTTCCGGCGCAGCCGCGACGAGCGGATGATCGCCGGGCTGTGCGGCGGGGCCGGCAAGGCCCTCGGCGTGGACCCCGTCCTGGTCCGGGTGGGGCTCATCGCCGCGACGCTGTTCGGCTTCGGCGCAGGCACCCTCCTCTACCTGGTCTGCTGGCTGGTCGTTCCCGAGGAGGAGTGATCAGCGCAGGCCGGGCGCCTGTTCGACGAAGGTGTCCAGCACGCCGTCGCCCACGTGGACCGGCCCCTGGGGGCGGACCTTGCCGGGCACGGTCCGGATCTGCCCGGCGCGCGAGGCGAGCTGCTGCGCCTCGGCGAAGTGCCCGGACGCCGCCGCCTCGTCGCCGTTCACCCGCGCCTGCAGCCCGTCGAGCGAGGCCACCATCGCCTGTCCCCAGAGCCCGGTGGCGTTCAGCCAGGGTTCGACGTCCGAGACGAAGTCCTTCGGCGCTCCCCGCTCGATGCGGCCGGGCGCGTCGGCGATCGCCTGCGCGTACTCGCGCAGCTCCCGCACCGCCTTCGCGCGGTCGCCGCTGCCCCACACCGCCTGGAACTGCTCGATGCGGCGGGACAGCTCCGGCGCCTGCGGCAGCCACGCGCGCCCGCTGGGCAGCGGACCCATGTGCTCCAGGTCGAAGAACACCAGCAGCGCACCGGCGGTCGCCGGATCGGCTGCCAGGCCCGGGTTCTCACCCGCGGCGCGCTGGCCCGCCAGGTAGTCGGCCGCTGCCTTCCAGGCCCGCTGCGCGTTGAAATCCTTGTCGTTCCAGTAGAAGTCGGCCGCCCCGAACTCCACGACCTTGCTCGCCGCCGCCAGGTTCATCGGGTTCACCACGCCACCGGTGAGCTGCTGGTTCAGCCCCGGCTCGCGCTTCTCGTAGGTGCCGAGCAGCACTCGGCCGACCGAGCCGTCGAAGTCGTTGACCGGGTAGTTGTCCCACAGGAAGAGCTTGCGGCCCCAGACCTTCTCGGCCTGCTTGGCGTCGGAAACCGTGATCTGGCGCGGAATCACGCCATCCCCGGTCCACATCGTCAGCACCCGCGGGTCCAGCGTCTCGCGGATCGCCGTCTTGTACGGCGAATCCTCCACGTCGGAGTACTCGGTCGGCACGAACTGCAGCGGCGTCACCCCGGGGTGGGTGTCGACGAACTCGTGCTGCACGCGGTTGAGCAGATCCGCCTGCGCCTGACCGGCCGCGCCCTGCGACGGGCTGCCGTACTTGGCCTTGTCGCCGTCGCAGTTCCACCGCGTGTAGGTGATGTCGTCCAGCGGCACGGAGAAGTCCCGCACGCCCGCGTCGTAGACGGCCTGCAGCTTGGCCACCAGCGCGCGGAAGTCCGATTCGTCGGTGTAGCAGATCGAAACGCCGGGCGAGAGCGCGAAGGTGAACTTCACGTGGTGCGCGGCGGCCTGCCCGATCAGCTGCTGCACCGAGGCGAACTCGTCCGCCGGGTACGGCTCGCGCCACTTCTCCCGGTGGTACGGGTCGTCCTTGGGCGCGTAGATGTAGGTGTTGAACTTGACGTCGCCGTAGAAGGCCAGCTGGTCCATGCGCTGCTGGTGCGTCCACGGTGGACCGTAGAAGCCCTCGATGCTGCCGCGCACCGGCATGTCCGGGTGGTCGGAGATCGCGACACCGGCGAGGCGACCTGGCGAGGCGAGCTGGCGCAGCGTCTGCACGCCGTAGTACGCGCCCGCCGCATCGGAAGCGCCGATGACCATCGCGGGATCCGTGCCGCCGCGACCGGCCAGCACGTACCCCTCGGCCGGCACCTTCTCCGGAGCGACGAAGTCCAGGGCGCGCAGGCCCTCCGACACAGCCTGCGAATTCCGGCCGCCGATCTGGATGCGCAGCGCAGCGTCGCTCGCGGGCTCCTGCCCCGGCTCGCGCACCACGACCTCGCTCGCCCCTGCCATCTTCAGCACCTGGGTGGCCAGGTCCCTGGTGGGCTTGTCGACCAGCTCGTCGACCACCAGCTCGACCTTGTCCCGCACGGCGATGTCGTCGCCGATCCGCCGGATCTCCTTCGGCTGCGGGGTCACCTGCGGCACCCCGGTCCCGGGCAGCGACTCCGCGGTCGTCGGCGCGCCCTGCTGCGGTGGCTGCGGGGCGTTGGTGCAACCCGCCAGCACGGCGCACATCAGCGTTGCGACCGCGATGGAACGCGACCGGGCATTTCGACCGAACATGACCCCTACCTCGCCTGGACTCCGAACGGAATCAAGGAGATCACATCGCGGTCTCGATCGCTGGCAGGGTGCGCACCGACCCGGCGAGAAGCCCCTAAGGTGCGCGCCTGACCCGGCGCTTCCCGTTGTTTCCCAACACGCCCCGGTGTGTCGGGACCCCTCACGGCATCAGCCCCGCACCGCCTCGGCCAGCCCCGTGATGATCTGCTCCAGGACGGGTCGCGGCGTGGCGAAATTCAGCCGCGCGTGACCGCGTCCCTCCACGCCGCACGCCGGTCCATCGGTGAGCGCGACCCGCGCCTTCGCCAGGAAGAACTCGGCGGGGTGGTCACCGAGGTCGAGCGCTCGGAAGTCCAGCCAGCCCAGGTAGGTGCCCTCCGGCACGACGTAGCCGACCTCGGGCAGGTGTTCGGCGAGCAGCTCCGCCACCGCGCGCCTGTTGCCGTCCAGGTAGTCGATCACCTCGGCCAGCCATGGCTCGCCTTCGGTGTAGGCGGCGGTCGTGGCGAGCACGCCGTGCATTCCCGCTCCGTGCACCGCGAGCGCGCCCGCTGCGGCCAAGGTCGCGGCGTCGGCGTCGTTGCTCACGATGAACTGGGCGCACTTCAACCCCGGCACGTTCCACGCCTTGGTCGCCGCAGTGGCCGTCACCGCGTGCCCGGCCGCGGTTTCCGACAGCGACGCGTAAGGAACGTGCTGGTGCCCGGGGTAGACCAGCGGGGCGTGGATCTCGTCGGCGAACACCCGCCCGCCGTGCCGGTCCACCACCTCGCAGACCGCGGCCAGCTCGTCCGGCGTGAACACCCGGCCGAGCGGGTTGTGCGGGTTGCACAGCACCAAGAGGTGGCCGCCGGCCCGGAACGCCGCGTCCAACGCGTCCAGGTCGAGGACGAACCGCGCGCCGTCGCGGACCATCGGCACCGTGATGACCTCGCGGCCGAGCTCGCCGGGCACTTCCAGGAACGGCATGTAGCCGGGCGTCGGCATGATCACCGCGCTGCCGGGCCGGGAGAAGTGGTCCACCGCGATGCCCAAGGCCCGGTGCACGTCGGGAATCGCCGTGATCCACCCGGGATCCACGCGCCAGCCGTGCCGCCGCGCCTGCCAGTCGGCGCAGGCCCGCGTCATCTCGTCGATCAGGTGCGGCGGCGTGTAGCCGAAGTTCATCGCCTCCACCGCGGAGCGCACCGCCCGCATCACCGGCGGCGCGGTCGGGAAGTCCATCTCCGCGACGAAGGCGCCGAGCGCGTCCGGGTGCAACGTCCACTTCAAGCCACCGCGAGCGCGCAGCTCGTCAACGGTGATGTCGTCGAAAGCGTGCCCCATCCTGCCCCTCCCGGAGACCGAACCGCTTCCGCCGATCATCGCCGCCCGGTCGGCTCCGCAACACCGCCGGAGTCGTGGTTTCCCCGGCCCCGCCGCTCACGAGCCCTGGTCGGCACCTGCTCGCGATTACCATCGACGCGGCCGAATTCGGGGGTCTAGGGGGACGAATGGCGCTGCCGATCAACATCAACGCGTTCATCGGGCGGGACGCCGAGTTCGCGCAGCTGCGCGACCTGCTGACCAGGAAGCGCCTGGTCACCTTGACCGGGCCGGGTGGGGTCGGCAAGACCCGCCTGGCGCTGGAGATCGCGCACGCCGCCCACGCGGACGGTGCCTGGCGCGACGGCGTCGTGTGGATGGACCTCCGGCCGTTCGGCGAGGACCACCAGCTGCCCCGGCGCTTGGCCGCCGCGCTCGGCAGCACGCACGTCGCCACCCGGGAGCCGATGCAGGTCCTGATGGACGAGGTGGCGGGCAAGGACCTGCTGATCGTGCTCGACAACTGCGAGCACCTCCTCAACGCGGTCCGGGATCTGCTCCGAACGCTGCTCACCGAGCCCGGGGTCACCGTGCTGGCCACCTCCCGCCACGGCCTGGCGCTGGGCGGCGAGCACCTCAACCCGCTCACCCCGCTGGCCGCGGGCGCCGCGAAGGAGCTGTTCGAGGACCGGCTGCTCGACGCGCGCGGCGACTTCCCCGTCGCCGAGCACGAAGCGGAGATCACCCGCCTGTGCCGGGCGGGCGACAACCTCCCCCTCGCGATCGAGATCCTCGCGGTCGCCTCCTCGAACCTGTCCCCCAGCGACGTCGAGCGCCGGTTGGCCACGCTCCTGCACGCCGACCGCCCCACCGATCGCCAGCAGCAGGACACCGACGCCGACCGGTCGCACCGGTCGTTCCACCAGGTCATGGAGCTGTCCTGGGATCTGTGCACGCCGCAGGAGCGGACGTTGTGGCAGCGCCTCAGCGTGTTCGCGGGCGGCTTCACGCTGGAGGCCGCGGAAGCGGTGTGCGGGTTCGACGACCTGCCCGAATCCGCCGTCGCGCGCGTTCTCGGCGCCCTGAAGTGGCAGTCCATCGTGACGGTGGAAGCGCCCCGCGACGGGCACTCCCGATACCGGTTGCTGGAACCCATCCGCCAGCACGGCGATGCGCGCGCCGCGCAGGCCGGCGAAGCCGAGGAAGTCCGGCAGCGCCACTACGACTGGCTCCTGCGCACCTACCGCGAGGCCGCGCAGCAGTGGTTGGGCCCGGACGAGGCGCACTGGCTCACGCTCTGCCGCGACCTGCAGGACGACGCGCACAGCGCGATCGCCTGGTGCGCGCGGCGCGGCCGGAGCGCTGCCGGGATCGAGCTGCTGCTGCACATCGTCCGCACGCGCGTGCCGTTCCTGTCCGGCAGGCAGCCGGAAGCCCAGGAGCACTTCGAGCGGCTGCTGACCACCTACACCGAGCGGGACGAGCTGCGGGCCATGGCGTTGGCGGCGGTGTCCGTCCTCGCTGTCTGCCGCGGCGACAAGGACACCGCCGACGAGTTCCTGTCCGAAGCGCAAGCACTCACCGACGAGCTCGGCGCGGCCCTGCCCCAGCCAGTTCTCGCCGAAGCGATCGCGATCTCGCTGGGGCACCGCGATTCCGTCGATCCCGCCGAGAGCATGGCGGCGATGGAGGAGCTGTGCAGCAGCCCGGTTTTCGCGCAGCCCGAGTTCCGCAGCGACATGGGGCTGCTAGCGATGTTCCGGTCCTTCGGCGCCGCGATCACCGGCGAGGAGGAGATCGCCGACGCCGTCACCGCCGAGTTCCTGGCGGACGCCCAGGCCAGCCGGGCGACCTGGCACATCACGTGGTCGCAGTGGGCGCGCGCGGCGTACTTGGTGCTGCACCGGCCCCACGACCCCGCCGCCCGGAGCGAGGCGGAATCCCTGCTGCACGCGGCGCTGCCCGTCCAGCGGGGGCTCGACGACCGGTGGGGCCCGGCCGGCTGGACCTGGGTGGCGGCGGGGCTCGCCGGCGCGATCGGCGACCACCGCCTGGTGGCCGAGCGCTCAGGTCTGCTCGACGGGATGACGCACAGCACCGGAGTCGCGATGCACGGGATGCGGGGCCTGTGGGAAACCGTGGGACACGCGCAGAACATCGCCCGCGAACAGCTGGGCGAGACCACCTTCGACGAGATCTACAACCCCGCCTACCAGCGCGGACGCGACTGCCGCCTGGCCACGGCAGAGCTGCTGTGGCCGGGTTGGGCGCAGCTGACCGACCGCGAGCGGGACCTCGTGCGGCTGGTCGCGCAGGGGCTGTCGAACGCGCAGATCGCCGCGAGGCTGGACCGCGCGGAGAACACCGTCGCCAAATCGCTGACCAAGATCTACGCCGCGGTCGGCGTCGCGGGCCGCGACGAGCTGCGGGAGTGGTACGCGCAGTTGTGACGCCCGGATCCAACCCCGATCCAACCGATCCGGCGGAAAATCCAACGCGGTCCCACTACCGCGCCAAGTGCACGACGAGAAAAGATCTTCCTGATCGCCGCAGCAAGGGGGAGCTGCACGACGTGCTCGGCCACCACATCTCGCTGATCAACGTGCAGGCCGGCGCCGCGCTGCACCGGTTGGACGCCGATCCGGAGCAGGCC